>JBAIWZ010000027.1:0-7054 GCA_037916955.1 Acutalibacteraceae bacterium
TTCGTTCTCGATATTTCCGGACCTCACTGGGCCGCCTGCCGTCCCTGTTTGATGACGATCTCGTCGCCGGCGGCGTCGATGGTCACGGCCTGGTCCTCCTTGATCTGGTGTTCGATCAGTTTCAGCGCCAGCGGGTCGAGGATGACGTGCTGAAGCACGCGCTTGAGCGGCCGGGCGCCGAAGACCGGGTCATAGCCTTTCTTGGCCAGCAGTTTCTTGGCCTTCTCGGTCACCTTGAGGCTGATGTGCTTGTCCTCGAGCCGCTTGGCGATGCGGGCCAGCTGCAATTCGACGATGTCGGCCAGATTGGCCTCGGACAGCGATTTGAAGACGATGATCTCGTCGAGGCGGTTCAGGAATTCCGGCTTGAAACGCTCCTGCAGGAGGTTCATGATGCGGTCCCGGTTGTCGTCGCGGCCGGCCCTCTCCTCGTCGGTGCCGAAGCCGATGGCGCCGCTCTTGCGGCCCGATTCCAGGATGACGTCGGAGCCGACGTTCGAGGTCATGATGATGACGGTATTCTTGAAGTTGACCCGGCGGCCCTTGGCGTCGGTCAGCCGGCCCTCGTCGAGGATCTGGAGCAGGGTGTTCCAGACGTCGGGATGGGCCTTCTCGATCTCGTCGAAGAGGATCACCGAGTAGGGTTTGCGGCGGACGAGTTCGGTCAGCTGGCCGCCCTCCTCGTGCCCGACGTAGCCGGGCGGCGAACCGAGCATCCGCGAAACGGTGTGTTTCTCGCCGTACTCCGACATGTCGAGCCGGATCATGGCGTTCTCGTCGTTGAACATGAAGGCCGCGAGCGCCCGGGCCAGTTCGGTCTTGCCGACGCCGGTCGGGCCCAGGAACAGGAACGAGCCGATCGGCCGGCCTTCCTCGGCGATGCCGGCCCGCGAGCGGCGGACGGCGTTGGCCACGGCCTTGACGGCCTCGTCCTGGCCGATGACGCGGCGGCGAAGCTCCTCCTCCAGCCGCGACAGCTTGGACGCTTCTTCCTCGAGCATCTTGTTGACCGGCACGCCGCTCCAGCGGGAGACGACGGCGGCGATGTCCTCCTCGGTGACCTCCTCCTTGAGGTAGCGGTGCTCTTTCTGCAGCTTCTTCAGCTTGGCCTCGGCGGCGGTCATGTCCTTCTCCGCGGCCGGGATGCGGCCGTAGCGGATCTCGGCGACCTTGGACAGGTCGGCGCCGCGTTCGGCGATCTCGGCCTCCTGTTTCAGCTTCTCGATCTCCTTTTTCTTGGAGCGCATGGTGGTGATGACGTCCTTCTCGGTCTTCCAGGACAGTTCCAGGGCGGCGTGCTTCTCCTTGAGTTCGGACAGCTCCTTGTCGATCTGCTTCAGCCGGGCCTGCGAATCCTTGTCCGACTCCTTGGCCAGGGCGCGCTTCTCGATCTCCAGGCGCATGATGTCGCGCTTGAGCCGGTCGAGCTCCTCGGGTTCGGAGTCGATCTCCATGCGCAGGGCCGAGGCCGCCTCGTCGATGACGTCGACGGCCTTGTCCGGCAGGAAGCGGTCCTGGATGTAGCGGCTGGTCAGGTTCACGGCGGCGACGATGGCCGGATCGGTGATGCGGACGCCGTGGTGCAGTTCGTAGCGGTCCTTGATGCCGCGCAGGATGGCGACGGCGTCCTCGACCGAAGGTTCGTTGACCATGACCGGCTGGAAGCGCCGCTCCAGCGCCTGATCCTTCTCGATGTGCTTCTGGTACTCCTTGAGCGTGGTGGCGCCGATGGCCCGGAGTTCGCCGCGGGCCAGGGCCGGCTTCAGCATGTTCGAAGCGTCCAGCGAGGAGCCGTCGGCGCTGCCGGCGCCGACCAGGGTGTGCAGCTCGTCGATGAACAGGATGATCTTGCCGGCCGACTGCTCGACCTCGCGGAGCACGGCCTTCAGCCGGTCTTCGAATTCGCCGCGGAATTTCGAGCCGGCGACCATGGCGCCGAGGTCGAGGGCGACCAGCTCCTTGTCCTTGAGGGACTCGGGGACGTCGCCGCCGACGATGCGCTGGGCCAGGCCCTCGACGATCGCAGTCTTGCCGGTGCCGGCCTCGCCGATGAGCACGGGGTTGTTCTTGGTGCGGCGGGTAAGGACCTGCATGATGCGGCGGATCTCGTCGTCGCGGCCGATGACCGGGTCGAGCTTCTCCTGCCGCGCCAGCTTGGTCAGGTTGCGCGAATACTTCTCCAGGGCCTGGTACTTCTGCTCCGGTTCGGGCGAATCAACTTTCTGGTTGCCGCGGATCTCGACCAGCACCTTGAGGACGCGGTCGTGGTCGACGGTGAACTGCTCGAGGATGCTCTTGGCGGCCGAAGCGGCGCCGAGGATGCCGAGCAGCAGGTGCTCGGTCGAGATGTACTCGTCGCCGAAGTTGGCCGCTTCCTTCTCGGCCTGGCGCAGGGCTTTGACCATCGCCGGCGTGACCATGAGCTGGGCGGTCTCGGACAGGGCTTCGGCTGACGGCAGCTGTTTGACCGCGGCCTCGACCGTTCCGGTCAGGTTCTGGACGTCGACGCCGATCTTCTTGCAGATCGAGGTGACGACGCCGTCCTTCTGGCGCAGCAGGGCCAGGAGCAGGTGCAGGGGGTGGAGTTCCGGATTCCGGCCTTCGAAGGCGATCGTCTGGGCGGCTTCGAGGGCTTCGCGGGACTTGGTGGTGAAATTTTGGGGCATCATAGTTATGATTAGCACTCACGGTGCTAGAGTGCTAAAAGCATAGTATAGGCAGGGCCCGCCTGTCAAGGCAGGGCGGGGGATTGACTTTAAGCGGAGTTAGGGCTTAAATAGGGCTAACGTTCCTTAAGAAGGAGGCCCACATGCCTTGCGTCCGGAACGCCCTGAAGCTGGCCGCCGGAACGGTCGCGATCGCGGCCTTCGCGGTCGTGATCCTGCCCCCGGTGGCCCTGGTCCTGTCGCTCTGCTGCTACAAGGGCGACGTCCTGGCCCACTGATCTTCGCCGCGCTTCGTGTCTAAGCACGGCTTTTTTGTTAAGATTCACCAAGATATGCGCACTGAGATCATCGGCGTCCCGGTCGATGCCGTTACCGGAACCGAAGCCGCCGCCCGCGTCGCCGGCTGGCTTGATGACGGCGGGCGCGGCCGCCTGGTCGTCACGCCCAATCCGGAGATGGTCGTCATGGCCCAGCGCGACCCGGCGTTCCTGGCGGCGCTGCGTGCTGCCGATCTGGCCATTCCCGACGGCGTCGGTCTGCTTTGGGCGTCGCGCCGGCTGCGCCGGCCGCTGCCCGAACGGGTCACCGGTACCGACCTGATGCGCGAGACGGCCGGCCTGGCCGCCGGGCGCGGCCTGAAGGTCTATCTGCTGGGCGGGATCGAACCGGATACCGCGGCCAAAGCGGCGGCCGAACTCAGGAAGCTTTTTCCGGAACTGATCGTGGCGGGTGCGGAGAGCGGGGGCGAGGTCGGCAAGGGAGCCGATGGACTGCCCGTCGTTTCCGAAACGGTCATGGCCGCGTTGCGAGCGGCCGCCCCGGACGTCCTCTTCGTAGCTTTCGGACACGGCAAACAGGAGAAATGGCTCGCCGCTAACCTGGCCAAGCTGCCGTCCGTCCGCGTCGGCATGGGCATCGGCGGAGCCTTCGATTTCCTGGCCGGCCGGGCCAGGCGGGCTCCCGGCCGGATGCGCCAGCTCGGCCTGGAATGGCTTTGGAGGCTCATCCACGAGCCGCGGCGCGCCGGGCGGATCTGGACCGCGGTGGTGACCTTCCCGCTCTTGGTATTAAGGTCAAAACGCTGATATAATGACCGTCCGGCAGGGGAGGGAAGCCACCCCGCCGTTTAGTTCTGAAAAGAGCCAGTTTAAGCGGAATTATCACGGATATGGTACGAGTCAGATTTGCCCCGTCGCCGACCGGCATGCTGCACATCGGCGGACTGCGCACCGCCTTGTATAACGAGCTGTTCGCCCTTCATGAGGCCGGCGTTTTCATATTGCGGATCGAGGATACGGACCGGACCCGGTACGTGCCGGGCGCGGTCGAGAACCTGCTGCGCACGCTGGAATGGGCCGGCATCAAGCCGTCCGAAGGGCCTTACCTGGATACTGACGGGTCGATCAAGCAGCGAGGCTCTTACGGACCCTACGTCCAGTCCGAACGGCTGGCGTTCTATCGCGAGCACGCCGAAAAACTTCTCGAGACCGGCGCCGCCTACCGCTGTTTCTGTTCGGCGGAGACCCTCGAGGAGATGAAGAAGGTCCAGGCCGCCTCCGGCCGGCCTGTGATGTACGACCGCCGCTGCCGCAGCCTGACGGCCGCCGACGTCGAAGCCAAACTCCGCGACCAGGCGCCGTTCGTCATCCGCATGCGCGTTCCCGATTCCGGCCGGACCGATTTCACCGACGCCATCCGCGGGCCGGTATCGTTCGAGAACGCCCTGATCGACGACCAGGTGCTGATCAAATCGGACGGCTACCCGACCTACCATCTGGCCAACGTCGTCGACGACCATCTGATGGGCATCACCCACGTGATCCGCGCCGAGGAGTGGCTGCCGTCGACGCCCAAGCACGTCCTGCTCTACCAGGCCTTCGGCTGGACGCCGCCGGTCTTCGCCCACGTGCCGCTGCTCCTGAATCCTGACCGGTCCAAGCTCTCGAAGCGCCAGGGCGACGTCGCCGTGGAGGACTACCGGAAACAAGGCTATCTTCCCGAGGCCATCGTCAACTTCGTGGCCCTGCTCGGCTGGAACCCGTCGGCCACTCAGGAGATCTACGCCAAGGATGAACTGGTGCGCGAATTCGCGCTGGACAAGATCAACAAGGGCGGCGCGGTCTTCAACCGGACCAAGCTGGATTGGCTGAACCGCGAATACATCAAGCGCCTGCCGCCGAAAAAACTGGCTGAATTGGCCGTGCCGTTCCTGGTCGAGGCCGGCCTGCTGAAGCGGGCAGGGGAGGAGCTGACCTCGCCGGCCGGCGGCCCGGATCTTTCCGAGGCACTGGAGCGGGCCCTGGTCCTGGAGCGGCCGCGCATCGACAAGCTCGGCGACCTGGCCGGGGTCACGGACTTCTATTTCAAGGATCCGGACTGCGATCCGGCCCAACTGCCGGGCAAGAAATCGACTCCGCAGCTGGCCGCGGACCGGCTGACCGGCCTGCTGGAGCTGGTCGAAAAGATGCGGCTTGAGGATTTCGACGACCCCAAAGCCTTGGAAAAGAGCATCAGCGGGTTTATAGTTGAGAAAGGATGGACCAACGGCGAGACGCTTTGGCCGATGAGATATGCGCTGACCGGCCGGACCGCTTCGCCCAGTCCTTTCGAGGTCGCCTGGGCGGTCGGGAAGGAGCGGACCGTCGAGCGTCTGAAACGAGCCATAAAGGTCCTGTCATGACCTGGTCGAATCGAAAAAAGACGATCGGCATCGCCGCGGCCGCCGCGCTGACGGCGGTCTTGTCGTTCGCGCCGGCCTGGTCCGGCGTCGTCGGCGCGCAGGAGAGCGTGAACGCCGCGGCCGACGCGGAAGCGGTCAACCAGGCGGCCAGCGTGAACGCGGCCGTTGAGGCGGCGCAAAAGGCCGCCGCGGCCGAAGTCGCCGCGAAGAGCCCGGAAGGCCTGCGCTCCGAGATCAGCGACCTGAACAGCGACGTCCAGCGGAAGAAGAAGGACATGGACGCGCTGGACGCCAAGATCAAGAAGTACGAGCAGGCGGTCATGGACAAGAAGGCCGAGGCCACGACGCTCGAGGACGAGATGGCGCTGATCGACAACCGGATCGCCGAGCAGCAGCTGGCGATCGATATCGCCCGAACCGAGGTCCGTTCGCTCGAACTGGAGATCGGTCTCCTGGACAAGCAGATAGGGGAGAAGGAGACCCAGATGACGCAGGAGCGCGGGCTTCTGGCATCGCTGGCCCGGAAGCTGTACCAGCAGTCGTTCCGCCGGAGCCTGCTCGACATCATGCTGTCGCACTCGTCGTTCTCCGAGTTCTTCGACGAGGTCCACTCCATGGCCAAACTGCAATCGGCCGTCGACGAGACGCTGACCAAGATCCGGACCCTCAAGGCCGGACTGGAGCAGGAGAAGGCCGACCGCGACGCCAAGAAGCAGGACAGCCTGCAGCGGAAGCAGCAGCTCGAGGTGGCCAAGATGGACCTGGAAGACCAGCGCGCCCTCAAGGACCAGATCCTGACCGAGACCAAGTCGTCGGAACTCGAGTACCGCTACCTGATCGCCGACCTCAGGAACGAGCAGAGTCAGGCCGACTCCGAGATCAGCTACCTGCAGAAGGTCCTGTCGCAGAAGATGACGCTGGCCGACCGGCTGAAAGGCGGGGAGTCGGTGCTGTCCTGGCCCCTGGTGCCTTCGCGGGGCCTGTCCGCGACCTTCCATGACCCGGAATACCCCTTCCGCTACGTTTTCGAGCATCCGGCCATCGACATCCGGGCCGGCCAGGGCACGCCCGTGCGCGCCGCGGCAGCCGGCGTGGTCGCCCGGGCCAAGAACGCGGGCATGGGCTACAGCTACGTCATGATCATGCACAACTCCGAGCTGTCCACGGTCTACGGCCACCTGTCGAAGATAACGGCCAAGGAGGACACCTTCGTCGAGCGGGGAGAGATCATCGGGTACTCGGGCGGCATGCCGGGCACGCCCGGCGCCGGACGCCTGACCACCGGTCCCCATCTTCATTTCGAAACCCGTCTCAACGGCATCCCGGTCGATCCGTTGCGGTACCTGGTCGCCTACTAGTTAGCATTTCCGAGAGGGCGCTTCGGCGCCCTTTTTTTGTACCCCATCGCCGCGGGGGATGAGTGGGAAAAGCCTATGGTTCGTGTCGTACAATATACCTTAGACGACACATGATAAGGCGGAAAGGCGGAGAAGTGGTCTATCACCCGCGTTCTGACGCGCTGCTGACGGTGTCAGGTCTGTGGCGGCAGGCGACGCGACCGCATTCTATTCCATCGTCGCCATGCTTGGTTCGATATTCCAGCGATCTCTTTGATCAGGACCTCAGGTTTTTTGTATGTTGATATTTTGGCTCATTTTAGCCAAATTATCGTGATTATACTAAATATTTAGCTCAACACAGCTAAAAT
>JBAIWZ010000028.1:0-3893 GCA_037916955.1 Acutalibacteraceae bacterium
CTGGCCGCGGCCAGCGGCGGCCGCGGCTGGTTCGTTTCCTATCATCCTTCGGCCGCGGTCAGGTTCAAGAAGGTCCGTCGGCTTTTCTCCGCCGACCTCCGGCGCCTGCCGCGGCTTTTCGCGCCGCGCGAGTTCCTGAGCGTCGGACATTCGACGCGGACGCTGCCGGAATTCGTCCGGCTGCTGAAAAAATACGGCGTCGAACAGATCGTCGACATCCGCCACTACCCGCGGTCGCGCCACAACCCGCAGTTCAACCGGGTCGGCCTCGGGCGCGAACTGCGGCGGCGGGGGATCGGCTACCGGTGGCTGGGCCGCGAACTCGGCGGCTTTCGTTCCGGCGGCTACGGGTCCTACATGGAGACGCCGGAATTCGCCGCCGGCCTGACCCGGCTGCTGGAACTGTCGGCGGGGCGGCGGACGGCGTTCATGTGCGCCGAACTCGTCTGGTTCCGCTGTCATCGCCGGCGCGTGGCCGACGCCTTGGCCGATCTGGGACAGCGCGTGACGCACCTGTGGGACGATAATAAGAGCGAACCGCATCATCCGGTCGGCGGCGCCCGGATCAAGTGCGAACCCGATCAGCCGGCCGAACGACCGGCGATCCGCCGGCGAGCCTGACCGCAATTTTATGGAAGACCATCATCATGCCGATCCGGCCGCGTCCGCGGCGGCCGAATATTCCTGCCCGATGCACCCGGAGGTCGTTTCCGACCGGCCGGGCATCTGTCCGAAGTGCGGCATGAAGCTGCTGCCGGCGGCCGGCAAACGGCCCGCGGCCGGTCCCGACCGCCACGCCGGCCACACCGTCGGCATGTTCGCGCGCCGCTTCTGGGTCTGTCTCGTCCTGACCGCCGTCGTCACCCTGTACTCGGGCATCCTCAAGACGCTCTTCGGTTTCGAGCCGCCCGCCTTTCCGTATTCGGCCTGGCTGCCGCCGGTCCTCGGTTCGGTCGTCTTTTTCTACGGCGGCTGGGTCTTCCTGGCCGGCGCCTGGCGCGAACTCCGGGCGCGGCAGCCGGGGATGATGACGCTCATCGGCCTGGCCGTCACCGTCGCCTACGTTTACAGCCTCTATGCGCTCAGCCGGGGCGGGGAGACGCTGTTCTGGGAGCAGACCTCGCTCGTTACCATCATGCTCCTCGGCCACTGGATCGAAATGCGCGCGGTCAGCGGCGCCCAGGGGGCGCTGGCCGCCCTGGCCAAGCTGCTGCCGGACACGGCCGAGGTCGTCAGCGGAGGGGGAACGCGGACGATCCCGCTCGCCGAGCTCCGCGTCGGCGACGTCGTCCTGGTCCGTCCGGGCGGCAAGATACCCGCCGACGGCCGGATCGCCGACGGCAGTTCCCAGGTCGACGAGTCCGCGGTCACCGGCGAATCGCGCCCGGTGCCGAGATCGAAGAACGACGCGGTCGTCGCCGGAACGATCAACGGCGACGGCGCCCTGGAGGTCGAGGTCACCAAGATCGGCGCCGACACCTTCCTGGCCGGCGTGATGCGCCTGGTGACCGAGGCCCAGAGTTCGCGGTCGCGGCTGCAGCTCCTGGCCGACCGCGCCGCCTTTTACCTGACGGTCGTCGCCGTCGTTTCCGGGGCCGCGACCTTCCTGGCCTGGTTCGCCGCCGGTTCGGGAGCCGATTTCGCGCTGCAGCGGACCGTGGCCGTCCTGGTGGTCGCCTGTCCGCACGCCCTGGGCCTGGCCATTCCGCTGGTCGCCTCGATCTCGACGACGCTCGCGGCCCGGAACGGCCTGCTGGTCCGCCAGCGCTCGGCGCTCGAGGCGGCGCGGCAGATCGACGTCGTCCTGATGGACAAGACCGGGACCCTGACCCAGGGCGCGTTCGGCGTGGACGCGGTCTTGCCCGCGCCGGGCCATACGGAGACCGAAACCCTGCAGCTGGCCGCCGCCGTCGACAGCAGCTCCGAACATCCGATCGCCCGGGCGATCGTGGCCGAAGCCGTCCGCCGCAGCACCGGCGCCATGCCGACCGCTTCCGGTTATCAGCGGCTGCCCGGCATCGGCGGCCGGGCCTCGGTCCACGGCCGGCCGGTCACGGTCGGCAGCGCCGCCGTCCTGGCCGAGGCCAAGATCGCGGTCGACGAGGCGCTCCGCTCCCGGATCGAGATGCTCGAGGGGCAGGGCCGCGCCATCGTCTACGTCGTCGATGACGGACGGCTGGCCGGCGCGGTGGCCCTCGGCGACGCGATCCGCCCCGAATCCCGCGAGGCGGTGCGGCGCCTGAAGAAAATGGGGCTGCGCGTCGGCATGGTCACCGGCGACACCGAAGAGGTCGCCGCCCGCGTCGCCGGCGAGCTCGGCATCAACGAATACTTCTCGCGGGTGCGGCCCGAGCAGAAGGCGACCTGGGTCAAGCAGCTTCAGGCCAACGGCAAGCGCGTGGCCATGGTCGGCGACGGCGTCAACGACGCGCCGGCGCTGGCCCAGGCGGACCTCGGCATCGCCATCGGCGCCGGGACGAACGTCGCCGTGGAATCGGCCGGCATCATCCTGGTCCGCAACGACCCCCGCGATATCGCCAAGATCATCCGGCTGTCCCGCCTGACCTACGCCAAGATGATCCAGAACCTGTTCTGGGCCACGGGCTACAACGCGGTCGCCCTGCCGCTCGCCGCCGGGGTCTTGGCGTCGCGCGGGTTCCTGCTCCCGCCGGCCCTGGCCGCGGTCTTGATGTCGCTTTCCACGGTCATCGTCGCCCTGAACGCCCTCCTGCTGCGCCGCAGACGGCTGTAGTAAGCGGAAAACAGCCGCAGCTCAGCCAAGAACCGCCGCCACGGGCCCTGCCGGGCTGTCATATTTTCCCAGGACGGTTATAATATCCGTTGCGGCGCGATTTCCGGGCCGTTTATGCGGATCAAGGCCAAGTTCATCATGATCTTGTCGGTCGCGGCGCTCATTACGGCGCCGATCTTCGGCGTTTCCGCGGCCGAGCCGGCCGCTCCCGCTCCCGCCGCGCCGCCCGCCGCTCCCGCCGTTCACACTGAACTCGACGCTTTGTCCCGCGCCAGGGAATTGCTCAAGGCGCGGCTGGCCGAACGCCTGGCCGCGGCGAAAAAACCGAGGACTTACGCCAGCAAAACCTCGCCGCTCGACGTCGTGATCGCCGTCTGGGACCGGAGCGACGGCTCGGTCAGCCTTTACGACGGGGTCAAGCGCGGTTCCAGCCTGAAACTGTCCGGCGGCGCGCCCGCGGTTTCCGTGTCCCTCGATGCCGGTCTGTCGTCGCGCTACCGTCCCGCCGATCCGGACAGCACGGTGGTCGGCGTGATCTATCCGATCCTGACCAAGACCAAGGTCAGCAAGAAGACCGTTTATTCCGCCAGGGAGGTCGTCTACGCGCCTTTCTCCGCCGACCTGTACGTGCCTTCGGTGCTGGCTTCGGGATCGGACTATCTGTCGACCCGCGTCAGCGAGGCCTACGACGAACTGCGCGCCAAGGGCATCAAGTCCCGGGCCTTTCCCGACCAGCTGCTGGTCGACGTGATGGATCCGTATCTGATCAAGTCGGTCCTGATCATCGAGCACACCAGCGAAGGCGGGCTTCTGAAGCAGGACGACCCGGAAAGCACCCTCGGTTCGTTCCTGGCGAGCCTGGCGCTGAACCGCGACGACGCTTTCGCCCTCGACATTTCGACCGCCGGCGCCCAGGGCCTGGCCCAGTTCATCCCCTCGACCTACAAGCTGATGATCAGGAATCGCAAGGACCTCGGCCTGATCCCGGATTTCGCCGCCGGCATGAGCGACCACAAGAATTCGATCATCGCCGAGGTGGCCTATCTGGACGAGTCGCTGGCCGACATGCCGGCCGGGCTCAAGCAGCTGTACCAGAGCGATTCGGCCCAGGCGGCCGAGTTCCTGGCGGCGGCTTACAACG
>JBAIWZ010000029.1:0-5619 GCA_037916955.1 Acutalibacteraceae bacterium
GGCGTACTCGTATTGGTTGGCCCAGCCGTCGTCGAAAGTGATCACCGCGGACTTCTCCGGCAGTACCTGGCCGAGGGTGAGGCGGCGGTAAAGCGCGTCGAGCGACACGACCGAGAAGCCGTTGTCCTTGAGATACTTCAACTGCTCGTCGAAGACGGCCGGGTCGACGTCGTACTCGCGCTGGATCGGCGTCTGGTCCGGCTTGTGCGGCATGACGCTGTGATAGACGAGGATGGGCACGCGCACCGAAACCGATGAAGGCGGGACTGACGGAACGGCCGGCACGGCGGGGGCGGGTTGTTCGGCCGGCCCGGGCGGCACCGGCACCGGCTCCGGCGCCGGCGTTCGGACCTCGCTGACGGCCGTTTCGTCCGGCGGACGGGTCGGGGCGACCGCCGGCCGGAACTGAAAAAACGCCAGCGCGGCGGCGCAGACTACGACCGGACCGATCACCCATGGCAGCCAGCGGCGGCTATTTATCATAAAAGGCGCTTCGGCGCAGAAAGATAGTAGCACGACCGGCCGAGTCCGTTAACGCCCGGTCCGAAAAAGAAAAAGACCGCTTAGAGCGGTCTTCGGGAAGGGACGAGCCCGTCAGCGATGATGGCCGGGCGGGCCGCCGTGTCCGCCGTGAGGTCCGTGACCGGGAACCGGCGGCCGGCCGTGGGGCGGCGGAGAACCGTGCGGCGGACCGTAATGCGGTCGGGCCGGAGGCGGCGCCGGATAGGCCCGGTGCTCGCGCGGGTTGAAGTAGCGCCAGGAGCGCGGCGGCGGGCTGCCGTGGCGGTACTGCCAATTGCGGTGCGGATGCCAGTAGTAGTACCCGCCGCTGAAGTAGTAGTACCCGTAGTTCGGCCCGGGCTGCCAGGGACAGGGCGCGTACCAGGCGTCGTCGGCCCAGCAGCCGTCCGGATACAGGTAGACGTACTCCGGCTGATAGCCGTACGGATCGAACGCCGGTCCGGACAGGGTGGCGACGCAGCCCGACAGGGCGAGCGCTGCCAGGACAATGAACGAAAGGGCGGCAAGTCTCATCGGTCGACCTCCTTTGCGCGCAATATACTCCGCCCCGCCTTATCCGGCAACGGCCGCCGCCGGCCCGGCCGCAGCTGTTTACAAAGCGCGAATTCGTGCTAAGGTTGCGCCACGGAATTTAGCAGGGTTCTTTGAAACGGAGACACGAGAAAAAGGAGAAGACCGATGTTCAAGACACTGTTCGTCGCGATGCTCACCGTCCTGTTCTTCGGCTGCGCCGGCGTCCAGAAGCCGGCACCCGCGCCGGCAGCGCCGCCGCCCCCGCCGGCCGACGTCGTCGACGGCCCGCACCAGTACGAGGGCCCGCCGCCCGTCCAGAGCGCCTCGCTCAAGCTGACCGCGAAGGTCCCCAAGGGCTGGAAGGCCCTCGGCGCCGACGAGGCCGAGCTGCCTCCCGGCTTCCTCATGGTGATGCTCAACCCGGCGACCCGCGCCATGATCATGATCGCCGTCTACCCGAGCAAGGACAAGACGCCGCAGGCGGCCTGCGAGGAGCTGGCCGAGCAGATCAAGGCCCAGCAGGGCGTGACCGCCAAGATCAAGGTGGCGGCCGACGGCAGCAGCGCCAGCTTCACCTTCAGCCGCAAGGCCGACGGCAAGCTCACGAAGGGCAAGATCACGGCCCGCGTCCTGCCCGGCAAGAAGGAGCTGACCGCGACGGCCATCGGCATGTGGCCCGGCAAGTCCGACAAGGCGATGGTCACCGACTTCGACCTGGCGGCCAACAGCCTCGACGCCGAGTAGCCTCACTTCTCCGCTACTGAAAACCCCCGCACTCGCGGGGGTTTGTTTTTTTATCCGGCCCGGGTCCCGCCGGCGCCGCGCTCCCACTTGGCTTCCAGCCGGCAGGCGTCGTCCTCTTCGAAACCGAAGTAATGGGCCAGCTCGTGCCAGACCGTCTCGCGGACCACCCGCGGCACCTCTTCGGCGCAGCCGGCCTCCTCGCAGATCGCTTCGGAGAACAGCGTGATCTTGCCCGGCAGGCAGCCGCTCGTGTCGCCGTCCTGTTCGATGATCGACAGGCCCTCGAACAGGCCGAGCAGGTCGCCGGCCTCGTTTTCGAGTCCGTCGCCGCACTCGTCCTGTTCGGCGGTCGGCCGCCGCTCGATGACGATGTCCAGGTTGCCGATCCTGGCTCGCAGCTTTTCGGGCACGGCCAGCACCGCCTCCTCGATCATTTTTTCGAGATCCGCCCTCCGGATATCCATAGTCGCCGCCATTTTATCGGCATTGGCCGTCTGGCGCAACTTGGCGAATAAAAAACCGCACTCTGCGAGAGCAAAGTGCGGGTAAGGTCAGCGGACCAGGCCGCCCAGGAAGGCCATGATCACGAGGCCGGTGAGGAGCGTGGTCGCCGTCAGGACGAGGAAGGCGGCGGCGTAACCGAGCCAGCCGAGACGCCGGACAACCCGGTCCAGTCTGATGATCAGCCAGATCTCGACGGCGGCGCTCACGGTCCAGAGCGCGGCCCACAGGACGAGGTGCTGAACGATGAAAGGCGTCATGATCGGCTCCTTGGTCTGGTCCGGCGGCCGCCGGTGCGTTCGTCATCCCGAAAAAATGAACTAACCCCGCAGGTTAGCAAAAAATTGGCCCGGAGTCAATGCCGACCGTTCTCGCCATTTAAAAATAAAAAAGGGGGCTGGCGCCCCCTTATTTTAGACATCCTATCTGCCGGCCTCGAACCCCCTCGCGATCTGCTTGAATTTGTCCGCGGTCAGGAGCGAGGTGCGGGAGGCGGCGATGAGCGAATCGCCGGCCACCAGAACGGTCGGATCGACGTCCACGACGTCCTCCGGCCGGGCCTCGCCTTTCGCCAGCCGCTGTTCGATGTCCCCGAACATCTTGCGGGTCTGTCCGGCGGCCTTCATCCGGTCCCAGCCCTCGACCAGCTTTTGCTCGTCCTCGGTGCGGCTCTCCGGCGGCTTGGCGTAAACGGCCTCGCGCGCCTGCCGTTCGGCGCCGTTCAGGGCGAGGCACAGGGCGCGCAGGTCCAGCGAGTTGGCCATGTCGGGCGTGATGCCGATGTCGTAGTTGTCGCCGGCCTTGCGGTCCTTGCCGGCGTAGACGGCGACGATGGTGTCCGGACTGGTCCGGGTGTAGGCCAGGTTGGTGAAACTCAGCGGCTCGGGGCTTTCGGCGACGATCATGTTCGCCTCCAGCTCGCCGCCCTGTTTGTCCTTGACCCTGACCTTGAACTTTTCGGCCTTGGCGAACTCGCCGACGAACCGCTCGTAAGATCCCATCAGCTTCTTGCGGCCGGCCTCGATCAGTTCCCGCGTCTCGGGGGGCATCCCCTCGACGGCCCCGGCCACGCTGCCGGACAGGTCCAGCGACGGATCCTCGGTCTTGGCGCGGTTGAGTTCGTTGAGCAGATCGAAGACCGTGCTGTTGCGCAGGTTCTCATACCGGTCCGATATCTCGACCAGCTTCTTCACCCCGTCGGGATTCAAGCGGCCGTCCGGCCCTTTCATCTCGGCCCTGGAGAAGACGACGGCGCCGAGCTCCTCCCGGCCGCGGGCGTCGAGCTCGGACTTGATGGCGTCGATGGTGCCCGGCAGCGAGGCCGCGAAGGCCTTGGGGTCGGCGACGTCGAAGCGTCCGTAATCGACTCGGTTGGCCAGTTCCGCCAATTCCGGGCCGATCTCCGGCAGGCGGCCGCGGTCGATCAGCGACTTGACCAGCCAGGAGGAACAGATCGCGTCCATGTCGCTGTCGGCGTGGGTGCTGACCCGGGCGATCCCCTTCTCCTTGACGACCCTGAGGATGTCGCCCTGATAGTCCGCGGCCATCTTGGTCGCGCATTTCTCCTGCCGGACCCCGCGGCCGGCCAGGAACTGATCGATGGAATGGTGGTCGATGACGCCCTGGGCGATGGTCTCGCGGTAGATCGAGTCGATCTTTTCCGGCGTCAGTTCGTCGTCCTTGTATTTCTCCAGGAACGACTGGAACACGCCCGTGTCCGTGACCAGGGTCTTCTGTTCCAGCATCTTGGCCGCGTCCACCGGCGTGCCCTTTTTGAGGTCGGCGGCGCAGCCTTCGTAAGCGACCGCCTGGTCGCCGCGGGCCTGTTCGCGGTCCGCGAGTTGGTCGTACGACGGGACGCCGCCGCGTTCGGAAAATGCCATACTAGCCTCGGTTAGATCTGTCGCACTTCATATATTCTATCACGCGCCGCGCGGAACTTCACGTTTTCGCGGCTGACGAAAACGCCGCCCTCGGGGCGGCGTTCCGGAGCTCATCAGTAGCCGGCGGCCTTGCATTGGCCGCAGTAGCTGGCGCCGTTGGGGTCGCCGATCATCGAACAGCTGGGGACGCCGCGGAACTGGGCGCAGGCCTCGGGCGAGATCACCATTCCGTTCGTGCCGGCCGGCGGCTGGCCGCCGGTCGAAGGAGCGGTCGGCGTCGTTCCGGCGGGCGGGACCGAGCCTGTCGGCGGCTGGGTCGTCGGGGCCGGGACCGGGCCGCCCTGCGTCATGGGCGGGATCATCGAGGACACGTCCGGCGGGGCGATCACGGCGTCGCCGTCGAATTTCAGGCTCGGGTCGACGGCGAAGCCGACCAGTCCCTTGGACTGCAGGGCCGGACCGAGCAGGTTGAAGGCGGAGATCTTCAGGTCGGGCATCGCCGAGAAATTGAAGCTCAGCTTCGGCGGCACGATCCTGATGGCCGCAAGCAGCTTGGCCACGTCAGGTCCGGCCCCGACGGACGCCGTCGCCGCCTTGGCCTCGTCGGCGCCGAGCAGCCAGGACGCCAGGATGGCGCCGCCGGCCGTCGAGGTGCTGAAGACCACGACCGCGAGGAAGACGGCGAGGAACTTGTTCTGATGCGCGAGTCGAAAGCTTTTCATATGGGTGGAAGTGCGCGTTACTTCTCCGGCGGATGGTTATTCGGCACGGTCGTGAAGAAGTAGGCGTCCAGAATGGCGGCGCCGTTGGTCGTCGAGTGTTTGACGATCTTCAGCTTGTGCGGGCCCGCCTTCATGACCACGTTCTGGACCATGTGCCAGCGGAAGGCGCCCTTCGGATAGGCCGCGCTGCGCCCCTCCTGGTTCTCCTGGGTGTTCTTGGTCAGCAGCTTGCCGTCCATGTAGATCTCGATCACCCGGCTGCCCCACTGGCTCTTGATCGCCGAGGACAGGTCGCGGACCCACATGAAGTAATTGCCGTCGGCCGGAACGTTGATGGTGTATTCGAGATAGTCGCCGCCGGCGCCCAGGTACCAGCTGCCGTCGCCGTAATAGGGCGGCCGCCAGGAGGGGTTGACCTCGCGGGCCATCGGGTTGTCGACGCCCAGGCGAACGTTGAATTTCTCGGCGCTCTCGGCCTCGACCTGGAAGCCCCTGGAGACGGCGGCTCTGTCGACCTCGGCCAGGAGATCGCCGCGTTTCTTTTCGATCCGCTGCCTGGCGGCCAGGTAGCCGTCGACGGCATCGGTCAGGGACTGGTCGGGCGGCGCCGAGCCGGCGGCCTGGCACCGCGACATGGTCGTCGGCAGGCCCATCTGCAGCCGGCCGAGTTCGGCGCCGAGCGAGTTGAATTTTTCCATGATCCCGTTCTGGTAGGCGCAGCGCTGGTCGGTCTT
>JBAIWZ010000030.1:0-2901 GCA_037916955.1 Acutalibacteraceae bacterium
GCCGATCATGACGATGTTCAACGGCTTTTCGATCATATCTTCTTCAAGTCTATCACGGCCGGGCCGGCCGCCGAAACGCGGCATCCGAAAACGCCCGGCCGAAGCCGGGCGTTTTTTGTCCGTTCCCCGATCATTTCAGGATGTCGCCGTAGCGGTTCTCCAGGCTCTTCACCTGCCGGGTGATCTGATCGCGCAGGAATCCGGCTTCGGGCGTGCCGCCTTTCCCGGCGGCGGTCATGGCGTCCAGCGCTTTCTGGTCCAGGTAGATGTTGCGCGTTTCGGCCTGGACGATGGTCCGGGCCATGCTGATGTCCCTGACCTTGCCGCTCTCCATCATCGTCTGCTGCCAGTTGTCCTTGAACATCCCGTTCATCCGATCGGCGTCCGCCGGACCCATCGAAGCCTCGACCTGGACGCCGGTGACGCGGCCGCTGGCGTCGTAGCGGAACCCGGCGGTGCCGTTCTCGAAATTGACGAGCTCGTGTCCGCCGGCGACCGGATTGACCTCGACCTTCGGCGGCTTCGGCAATTCGGCGGCATGAGCGGCTTCGTGCGCCGCCGGCATGGCGGCCTCGTGGGCCGCTTCATGGGCGCCGGCGCCGCCGCCCTGCCCCATCCTCTCGAGGGCCATCCGGGCCGCGCGCTTGGCGTCGAATCCGCCGGCCACCTTGATGACGTGGCCGTCGGCCGTCCGCAGTTCCAGCATCTCGCCGGCGCGGGCCGGGTGATCGGCCAGAGCGCGGAGCGAGTCCGCGGTGGCGCCGCGGGTCACCCAGCTGTCGCCGAGCTTGACCTGGTCGGGAGTGTAAGTGCCTTTGAGCAGGCCGGCGCGCTCGACGGTCTTGTTCAGCAGGTTGAGTTCGCGGGAAGCGGCGGCGCGGGCGTGGATGTCGTCGGCGGCGACCGTGAACTTATGGCCCTCGGCGTCGGTCAGCGTGACCTGACCCTCGGGCTTGGAGTGAAGCAGCCGCTCCAGTTCGGCTTTGGGCACGTGCCGGGTCTCGAACACCTGCTGGTACTGGTCGACGCTCCTGAATTCGGCGACGTCGGCCGGCGCCGGAGCGCCCTCGGCCGGACTGACCTCGGACAGCCCCTTCGGCACCTCGATCTTCACCGGCTCGCTGGCCGAGAAACGCTCGACGATCGCGAATTTCTTTTCCAGGGACTTTTCCAGCGCGTGCGCCGCCGGGCTGTTGCCGTAGCCCGAGGCCTTCAGCTTGTCCAGCGTGCGCTGTTCTTCGTACAGCCGGCCGAGCCACTTGCCGTACTGGCCGCCGCGTTCGCCGGCCAGCAGGGAATCGATGTTGCGGCTCGCGTCCAGATGTTTGGCCAGCTCGCTGTGCTGGAGCAGGTAATCCCGGGCGACCGCCGCGTCCGGCAGGTTCGTCTGGCTGATCTCGTAGCTGTTCGGGACGCCGCTCTCGCTGTAGCCGAACTTCACCTTCCAGTCGCCGCCGCCCTCGATCCCCTTGCCCATCTCGGAAACGGTCGGCCTGACGAAGACGCGGTCGGTGACCCCGGCCTCCTTGTTGATCAGGAACTTGTCGCCGGACTTCTCGAGGAAAATGTGGCCGGGGTGCTTGGGATCGAAATTCAGGCGCATCTCGCGGCCGGCCCCGACGAGGCCGTTCTCGCGGGCGATCCGGCCCGACATCCTGGCGGCCCATTTGTGGACGTTGCCGTCGGTCTCCGGATTGAATCCGAATTTCTGCGGGTCGGCCTCGAGCTGGCGGGCCATCACCTGGGTGTAGCCGTCGCCTTTGTGGATCTCGGCCGCGGACAGGATCTTGGCGCCGTATTGCTGCTCCAGGGACGGGAGCGGCGGGCGTTCGACGGCCACCGTGCCGTCCGGCGCGACGCTGACGTTCTCCGGCTGCGGCGCGCTTTCGGCGACGGTGCCGGCCGCGGCGCCGCGGACCGCCGCGCCGGCGGGCACGGCGGGGCCGCCGCTGACGTATTCCCTGATGGAGTGCACTCCCTTGGCCAGGGCTCCGGAACCGATGAAGACGCCGATAGCCAGGGCCGCGCCCTTCATGATCTTGTCGTTCCGGCTGCGCTTGGCGCGCATCGCCTCGAAGCTCTTGTCCGCGTCGAGCATCAGGCCGTTCAGCTTGTCGAGGGCTTTTTCCGCGGCGGGTTTCTCGGCTTCCGTCCCGGCCTCGGCCGTTTCGGCCGCGGGGATCTCGGCCTTCCGGCCGGCCAGCAGTTCGGCGAACTTGCCCTTCAGTTGCTTGTAGGCCTCGCTGTCCGCGAGCGGCTTGCCGCCGGTCATGGCCTGGGCCTCGATCTTTTCCAGCCGTTCGGTGACGTCGCGGGCGCTCATCTTGCCGAGCTCCTCGCCGGTGAACTTCTCGGCTTTCCGGTCGGCGCGCATCCGCATCAGGTCGTAGGAACCGATGGAAGCGCCCATGCCGGACAGGACGCGCCGCCCGAAGATGGCGGCGATGCCGACCGCCGGCGTGGCGCCGAAGGCGAAACCGGCGCCGGCCAGCCCGAGGCTGATGGCGGTGCGGACCGACAGGGCGCGGGCGGCGATCTTGCCGACGCGGCTGGTGGGTTTCCAGCCGAGCTTGGTCAGGTTCATTTCGCCCAGTTTCTTGTACGAGTCGTAGATCTTGGTGCCCAGGCCTTTTTCCTTCTCCAGGGCGGCGCGGCGCTGTTCGACCAGCCGCTCGCGCGAGGCGAGGTACTTGTCGGCGTTCTCGCCGACCACCTCGCCGCGCAGTTCCTTGTAATCGGCCATGGCCTCGGCCAGTTCGGCCTGCAGTTTCTGCCGCTCCTCCCGGCCGGAGCCGGTCAGCAGCCGGGAGGCGCCCAGACCCTCGAACTTCCTGAGTTTGGCCTCGAGATCGGCCCACTTGGCGCCGGCCGCTTCCATCGCCATCTGGTTCTTGTTCTCCT
>JBAIWZ010000031.1:0-4321 GCA_037916955.1 Acutalibacteraceae bacterium
CCGCGATGCCGACGCGGTCGAGCTCGTCACGGCTGGCCGGCGCCAGCCCGGAAGCCGGCCAGGAAATTCAGGTCGATGCCCTCCTTCGGCGCGATCAGCGATCCGCCGAGGGACAGGACGAAACGGCGGTCGGCGGCGGAGCGCCGCGCCGCGCGCTTACGGCTGGCGGCCATACTTGTCGGCTCCTTTCTGGGTCAGGCCGCTGCGGAACTTCTGATCGCGCAGGCGTTCGAGCGTGTTCGACCGGAAGCGGCTGGGCGTGCGATAACCGGTACCCTTGTTCCCGTGGGTCCGCGAATGATTCTTCATATCGGTCAGGCCGCTTTTTCCTCGCGGCGGTATTCCAGCTTGGCGATGTTCCTGACGTAGCGCTGGGCCCAGGGTTTCATCTCCGAACTCATGGTGTCGACCTCCCAGAGCAGGTCGATGGCCAGGAGGACGGAGCCGACGGCGATGCCGGCGACCAGGCGCGAGGACGAGGCCTCGGTCATGGCCGCGAGCGTCGTCACGGCGAAGCCGGCGGCGAGCAGCAGCACGACCACCCAGCTGTAGGGCGACAGGCGCGAGACCAGCAGTTCCTTGATCTTCTGGCGCGATTCGGCCACGACCGAAGTGGTCTTGAGCAGGTCGCCGAACAAGGCGCGCTCCTTGGCCGTCTCCAGCTCCGGGATGGTGTAGATATGGTAGCTGAGCTGGCGGAAGGCGAGATTGGTCTCCTTGTAGCGGCTCAGGTCCTTGTCGCCGAACGCCGACAGGTAAGCCATGAGGAAGCCGTGCAGGTCCGTGAACCAGCTGCGGAAACGCGGCGAGATCGACGACAGGTTCCGGGACAGGTGATAGATCCGGCGCAGCTTGTTGAGTTCCATGTAGACGGCCGTCTGAAGTTCGCGGCGGCGGACGTCGGCCTGCTGGATCAGGAAAGCCACGATCAGGGCGACGACGATGGCCGTGCCGATGCCGGCCTCCGGGCCGACCGGGACGGCCATGGCCGGAACGGCGTAGGCCAGGACGAAGCTGCCCAGGACCAGGGCGATCAGGCGGACCAGCGTGAATTTGGTGACCGGAACGTTCATACGTGTGGCTTAATATTTGGACCAAAGTGGCGGAGCCAGACACCTCGCGACCTAAAGTCGCTCGGAGTCAGGCACCGCTTGTTTTACACGGGATAAGGCAAAGGAGCGCCCCGCGCTCCTTTATATTATGCCACAAATCCGGCCGGCTGTTGACGCCTCACTCCCCTCCCTCGAGCTCGTCGAACCTGGCCTTGATCTGGGTGACCCGGTTCTCGACCTCCTTGAGCCGGCCCTTGCACTGGCGCGCCAGCTCCAGGCCGCGCTCGAACTTGCGCAGACCCTCGTCCAGGTCGACCTCGCCGCGCTCGAACCAGCCGATGATGCTTTCGAGCTCCTTGTAAGCCGCTCCGAAATCGAACTTCTCGGTCTCTTTTTTAGCTTTGGGCATAATGCGTGGTTATCAAACGTTGGATCTGTCGGTCACTTCGGCGCCGAGGCGGCCGCGGGCGAGCCGGATATCGACGCGCTCGCCGACGCCGACGTCGGACGCCGCCTTGACCACCCGCCCGGCCCGGGTCACCAGGGCGTAGCCGCGTTCCAGGAGGCGGCGCGGATCGAGGCCGCGGAGCAGGCGCTCCTTGGCGGCGACCCCCGACCCGAATCCCGAGCCCAGGGCGGCCATGGCGGCCGTGAGGCGTCCGGAGGCGGCGCCGACGGCGGCGGACCTCGATCGGAGATCGGCGGCGAAAGCGGCTGCCTGCCGGGTGAGGCGCGCCAGCCTCAGGTCGAAACCAGCGGCGGCGCGGCGCGCTCCCGACTCCAGATGGCCGGCCATGTCGGCGACCCCGGCGGCGCGGACGGCGACGGCCGAATTCATGGCGCCGGTCAGCCGGTCGGCCGCGGCCGAGATGGCGGCGGCGACGTCGCGCCGGTCGGGCACGACGATCTCCGCGGCGTTGGTGGGGGTCGAGGCCCGGACGTCGGCCGCGTGGTCGGCCAGCGATTCGTCGCGCTCATGACCGACGCCGACGACGACCGGCAGGCGCGAACCGAAGACGGCCCGGGCGACCTCCTCGGAATTGAAGGCCTGCAGGTCCTCGAGCGAACCGCCGCCGCGGGTCAGCACCAGAACTTCGGCCGCGTCCGGATGTTCGTTGAAATAGCGGAAAGCGTTGACGATCTGCGGCACCGCGGCCCGGCCCTGCACCTGGACGTCGGCCAGGACGATCTCCAGGCCGCCCCAGCGGTTGCCGAGGATGCGCAGGAAGTCGCCGTAGGCGGCGGATTCGGCCGAAGCGATCAGGCCGATGCGGCGCGGAAAAGCCGGCAGCGGCCGCTTGCGCTCCGGGGCGAACAGCCCCTCGTCGGTCAGTTTTTTCTTGAGCAGTTCGTAGGCGCGGCGCAGCGCTCCCTCCCCGACCAGCTCGACGCGTTCGACGACCAGCGAGAACTTTCCGCTTTTCGGGTGGATCTTGGGCAGGCCGAAGGCCCGGACGCGCATGCCGTCCTCGATCGGCGACCGCAGCTGCCAGACCGTCGCGAAACAATTGATCAGCGCACCCTCGTCCTTGAGGTCGAACCAGATCCATTTGCCCTGTGACGTCCGGTAGCCGGTGACCTCGCCCTCGACCGCGGCGCCCTCGGGAAAGACCGCCGACCCCAGGGCGGCGTTCACGAACTCGACGAATTGCGAAACGGAATAGACCTGCATGGTTCAGGGCACGAAGACCTCGTTCAGGTCGCTGACCGAGAAGAACGGGCGGCGGCCGCCGCCGACGGTGAAGATCATGCCGTTGACCGCGGCCGCGCCGAAGCCGTGCCTGGGGACCGGCATGGCTGCCGTCGCGGTCCAGGTATTGGTGGCCGGATCGAAGGACTCGACCCCGCCGGCGACCTCGCCGGACGATTCGCCGCCCAGGACGTAGATCTTGCCGCCGATGACCGCGCCGCCGGAGCCGTCGCGGCGGGTCGGCATGGGCGCCTTGGAGTCCCAGGTCTGCCGGTCGATGTCGAAATCCTCGGTGCTGGCCGAACTTTCGGCCGCCGAACCGTAACGGCCGCCGATCAGATACACGTCCCGGCCGACGACCTCGCCGACCATTCCGTCGCGCAGGGAGACCATGTCCTCGCCCCGGGTCCAGGTTTCGCTCAGCGGGTCGAGGATGAAATGGCTGCCGAGAGCGCCGAACGAATTCCGGCCGCCGAAAACGTGGATGGCGTTGTCGTAGACCACGGCCGAGGCCGCGCCGACGGGCTCAGGCAGCGACGGGCCGGCGGTCCAGATGTCGCGCACGGAGTCGTAGACGGAGACGGCGTCGGAAGCGCGCGACACGACCCCGACCAGGCCGCCGATGGCGTAGAGCTTGTCGCCGTAGGCGACCAGGGCGATGTGATGGCGCGCCACGGGCAGGGGCGATGCCTTGGTCCAGGTGTCGGTGAAAATGTCGTAAACGTAAACGCCGGCGCTGGTCCGTCCGTACTGGTCCAGTCCGCCGACCGCGAAGAGCCGGTTGCCGACCGACGCGGCGGCGACGCCGGCGCGCGGCTCGGGCAGGGCGGCGGCGCGCATCCAGTAGCCCTTTCCGCTGCGCGGCACCTTGTCGGCATAAGCGTACTGAGGCAGGGACGGTTCGAAGCGCTGACGCGACAGCATGTCCACGCCCAGCACGTAATAGCAGTAGAGATAAACCGCGCCGATGACGAGCAGGGCCAGGAAAAGCGCCTTTTTCATATGACCGGACCGATGCCGGAGCCGCCGGCATTTTTAGGACTCAGGGTTCGAGGACGCCGTCGGACCGGCCGTTCACGCTGATGACGACGCCGCGGGTCTCGGGGAATTGCTTCAGGGTGGTCTCGATCTGGGACCTGACGGCCGTCACCCGGCAGGACCCGGCCACTCCCGACTGCAGGCTGCTCGTGAAATCGGCGCGGACCACGCCGTCGCCGTCGGCCGCGACCGAGCGCAGGACGGTCCGTTTGGGCAGCGTGGACGTATAGCCCTGGGCCTTCTCGGAGTCGGTCGGACCCTTGATCAGTTCGTCGAGCGCGAGGCGGTAGATCGGGCCGCTGTCGGCCACCGACCGCTCGACGCCGAACACCTGACTGCAATCGGTCGAGCCGCCCAGCCGGCTGTTGGCGAAGAAGACCCGGATCCGGACGCTGCCGGCGGTCCCGAAGACGACGTGGCGCTCGACCGAGGCCGCGCCGACCGTGACCGTGATGGCGGCCTCCCCTTCCGGGGTTTGGCTCAGGGCGACGGACTGGCTGAACCGGCCGTACTTGCTTCCGGGGTCGGCGACGACCGCGGC
>JBAIWZ010000032.1:0-5073 GCA_037916955.1 Acutalibacteraceae bacterium
CATCGTCGTCCAGGCCAAATGCATCCCGGACGAGGCCTGCGTCTTCGGCTGCGACCGCCAGGACCAGGCCGGCTGCACGGGCGCCACCTGCACCTGGGACGCGACCCAGAAGACCTGCCGGTCCCAGTGCCAGGGCAAGCGGTCTGCCGCCGCCTGCGGTGCGGTCACCGGCTGCAAGTGGTACCCGAACGACATCGCCGCTCCGACCGGACCGGGGGACTGCGGACCGCAGGTCACCGACTCCGACGTTTACTACACGGTCAACGGCACGCTGAACATCGGCAACGCCTACAAGACCATCGAGTTCACGCCCAGCACCCAGTGCGACGGCATCTCCGAAAATTCCTGCGGTGACAAGGTCTTCTGTCTGCCCAAGAACGCCGACCTCCGCGTCGTGGTCAAGGCCGCCCATGTCGATCCGGCCAAAGCGCCCGCCGCCCTCGCGCCGGTCGACGGCGTGACCGACCTGGCCAGCAACTCCTTCGACGGCAACGGCAACGGCAAGGCCGAGGGTCCCGGCGACCTGACCAATGCCACCACCAACTCCTTCACCCTGAACCAGCGCGCCCTCGTCGTCTGGGGCGATACCGCCGGCCTGCTTTACGGCGTCGGCACCAACATCGATCTGGTGCCGCCCAAGATCGTCGACATCATTCCGCGCAGCGCCGCCGGATCGGGCGGCACGCCTTCGGCGGACACGTCGTACAACGAAACGGAGAATCCGCCGGCGCCGACGCCGCCCGGCGGCCCGTCCAAGGTCCCCGGCAACCTGCCGGTCAAGGTGATCTGGAGCAAGGTCATCAGCATCGGTTCCCTGATCTCCGGCAAGCTGGACGACAAGAATCCCGAACCGACCGTGATCCTGCAGGCGACGGAATGGAGGAAGAAGAATCCGAGCCAGGTCTGTTCGATCGCCTCTCCCTGCGGGCCGTCATCGATGGAACAGCTCGGCCCGCCCTACTACACTCTCGGCGTGGACCTGAAACAGAACGACGTGTCCGGCGAAGACTATTCCAACCTGGTCATCAGCCACCGGCAGTTCTACACCTCGAACGATCTCGGCTGGACCGAGGCCGACATCATCGACACCGCTTTCTCGAAGCCGCTGTATTTCCCGACCATCCGCGCCCGGATCAAGGACGACAAGCAGAACTGCTTCTATCCCAGCCAGGGCTACGGCTGCGCCGACGTCAACGGTCAGCCGACGTCGCCGTTGTCTCCTTCGTGCTGCGACCGCCTGGCGGTCCCCGCCGGCACGGTCTGCGCCGGCTTCAAGCCATAATCCCACTTCGCCATGAGCGCCAAGATCCCTTCCGAGTCAAAGCGAAAGGTCGTATACGCCGCGGCAGCCGCCTGTCTCGGATCTTTGCTTCTGGCGCTGCCGGCTTCGGCTGGCGTCAACCTCGGCTTGGAATACGCCACCGGGATGGGGCTGACCACCACCGACATCCGCACCACGGTCGCCCGGATCATCAGCTACTTCCTCGGTTTCCTGGGCATCGTGGCCGTCTGCATCGTGCTCTACGGCGGCTTCCTGTGGATGACGGCGGCCGGCAACGAGGAGCAGGTGCTCAAGGCCAAGAAAACCCTGACCAGCGCCGTGATCGGCCTGGTCATCATCCTGTCGGCCTTCGCCATCACCCAGTTCATCATCCGGGCCATCACCGGCGAGGGCGCCGGCGGCGGTCCCGGCTGCTCCGGTCCCGGCTGCCACAGCGGCTGCGTCGGCTTCGACTGCCCCGGCGGCGGCGACGCGTTCCTGGTCGACGGCGTGATGCCGGTCGGCGGAGCCATCGACTGGCCGAAGAACGCCCAGCTCGAACTGCGTTTCAACAACAACGTCGACTCGGCCAGCGTCACCCCCGGCACGGTCCTGGTCTACAGGTGCAACAAGCGCACCGAGGGAGGCAAGGAGGATTTCGACGACACCAAGTGCGGAACGACCGCGATCAACCTCGACCGGCAGACCGTCGATAACCGCGTCATCGTCACGCCGACGGATTCCCCGCTGGTCGACAACGACCCGCAGTCGGCGACCTGGTTCGAAGGCTTCTACTGGTACAAGGTCGTCATGGTCGGCGACTACGGCGGCAGCACCGGGCCGTTCATCAAGGACGTCGACGCCCGCGACCTGTACTGCTCGACCAGCCTGCCCGGCCTCACCGAGCCGCCGAAGCCCCAGGACACCACCGGGGAAGCCATGCGGCTCTGCGTGCGCGCCGTGGCCTTCAGCAACAAGGTGGACCTGACGCCGCCGACGGTCACGGTCAACGTCCCCGCGGACCAGTCGCACCTCTGCGGGCTGGACGAGAAGATCATGGCCAACGCAAATGACGACTTCGCCAGCAAGACCGTCCAGCTCCAGCTGCTCTTCCCGTCTACCGAGACCGGCCATACCAGCACCGAACTCAGCGCCCTGACCGCGGCGCTCATCAACCGCGAGGGCAGCGGCCTGCTGCCGCCCGGTTCGGCGCAAAAGAGCGTCGCCAACGATTTCATTTCCAAGGACCCGGCCCAGGTGAACCCCTTCTTCGTGGACCGGCTGGACAGCCTGCTCCTGCCCAACGAGGCCGGGCGCTCGCCGTACATCGGCATCCCGACGCTCACCGGCGGCCTGGCCGATTTCGCGAACCAGAAGATCATCCTGCGGGCCACGGCCACCGACCTGGTCGGGCACGTCAGCACGCCGGTCGATTCGCTGTTCAAGGTCACGCCTCCCCACTGCTGCGACGGCATCAAGAACGAGGACGAGGACGACATCGATTGCGGCGCGAATTCGGTCTGCGGCAGCTGCGACGTCTGCACCACCACTCTCGACTGCAACGACTCGCAGGTCTGCGTCGGCGGCGTCTGCACCGACCTGCCCGTGATCCATAACGTCAGTTCCGGCGCCGGCCTGCCCGACGATACGGGCGCGGTCGGACAGCTGATCAGCTTCCACGGCTCGAGCTTCGGCGTCGACGCGGGCAGCATCATCTTCAAGCCGGCCGCCTCCGGCGCTCCGGACATCATCGCCGCGCCGTGCAAGGACGGCGCCTGGCAGCCGACGCTCGTGACGGTGCGCATCCCCGACGGCGCCGGCACCGGTCCGATCAAGCTGCAGCGCGCCGACGGCAAGGTCTACGATTCCGACGCCAACGTCACGACGCCGCCGATCGGCTGGAAAGGCACGATCAAGGTTGATCCCAACGCCAACAAGACCTCGCCGGCCATCTGCGCCCTGCAGCCGTACTCGGGGCTCAAGGACACCGGCGCGTTCAAGATCTTCGGTGACAACTTCGGCACCGGCGCCAATTCCTTCGCCAAGCTCGGCCTGACCGCGACCGAACCCAGCAACTGGGCGGCGCAGGAGGTCGACACGCGGGTGCCGCGCCTCGCCGACGGCCAGTACAAGGTCCGCGTCACCGTGAACGGCGTGTCCACGACGGAGGACCCCATCTTCTCCATCCTGCCCGATCCGGGCGACGAGACGCCCAAGATCACCTCCATCGATCCCAAGGACGGGGCGACGCCCGGCTCGCTGATCACGATCGTCGGCAGCGGTTTCGGTCCGCCCCGCGGCACCGTCTCCTTCACCCAGGGCGCCGATTCCCAGCCCCATGATCCGCCGCCGGCGTTCTGCGGCGAGTACTGGCACCCGAACTACATCATCGTCCAGATACCGAAGGAATTCAGCTGTCCGCCCGAATCGGCTCCGTGCCGCCAGTTCATACCCGCGCCGGACGTGAACGGCAACCCGACCTCCGTGACGTTCAAGATCCAGCTGCACACCCAGAGCGGCAAGCCCAGCAACGTCGTCGATTACGTCGTCAAGCGCGGCAGCCCGGGTCCCGGTCTTTGCGCCATGGATCCGGACAACGGCAAGCCGGGCATCAACGCCACGGTCAAAGGCGTCGGCCTCGGCGACACGACCGGCGGCGGCGTCTATTCCATCCAGTTCTATAACGGCCTGGACAGTTCGGGCCACGTCCAGACGCAGAACGTTCCCGCCTGCGCGAATCCGGCGGGCGGCCCGTACTGCTGGTCCGACAAGGTGGTGGCCACCCACGTTCCCGGCGACCCGAACGACAAGGGAACCTGGCCCCAGAGCGGCCCGGTCTCGGCGCTCGCGGCGAGCGTGCCCAGCACCAACGGCATTCCGTTCAAGGTCCAGGACTGCAACGAGGCCGGCGGCAACTCCGCCTGCGTCGTCGGCAAGGTGTGCTGCCCCAACGGCTCCTGCGAGGGCGACAAATTCGACGAGACCGGCAAGCTCGTCGCCCGCGCCTGCACGCCCGCGGGCCGGGGGAGCGCCTACGGCTGGGTGTTCAGCACCGAGATCCTGCCCGATCTGCCGGTCGTCCGGCGCTGTCCTTTCTGCATGAATCCGAAGCTCTGTCCGGAGCAGTCGCCGTCGCCCTACAACGGCGAGGTCGACGCCTGCACCAACGCCATCATCAAGATCGAATTCAGCCGGATGATGGATCTGGCCACTTTTGCCGCCGGCTACAAGATACAAGAGTGCGGCGACGCGCTCGATCCGGCCTGCGGCAGCGGCACCGACATCACCGCCAAGTTCGACCTGGATCCCGCCACCGGCCTGCTCGGCGGCCCGGTCGACGGCCCGCCGGGATCGATCCTCCGGCTCAGGCCGCATTTCCACGCGACCGACAGCAACAACTATAACGGCGGCTTGCTGAAGACGAAGACCTGGTACCGGGTCACGCTGAGCGGCGACGTCCTCAAGGACACCGCCGGCCGCCGCCTCGACGGCGACTTCAACCGCACCGAGGGCGGCGATTACGTGTTCACTTTCCGGGTGCGCGACAGCGCCGTCGCCTGCAAGATCGCCCACGTCATCGTCTCGCCGGGCGGCTACACGGTCGACCACAAGGACCTGCCGGTCAGCCCGGTCGTCCAGGGAGCCCCGGAGAATTCGCGCCAGGGTTTCTACTCTTCGCCGATCGCGGACAACTGCAACGACCTGGCCTGCGAGACCCAGGAAATGACGCCGCTTTACGACATCAACTGGCTGGCGGCCGATACGGACATCCTCCAGCTCGTGCCGCCGGTCGATCAGTGCGTCCAGGCCCT
>JBAIWZ010000033.1:0-5795 GCA_037916955.1 Acutalibacteraceae bacterium
CCTCAGGGCGTTGTCCAGGAGATACCCGGCCTCGAGCGGGCCGATGCCGGCCGGCGGCTCATACAGCGGCACGACCGCCTTTCCGGCGCGGACCGGGCGGCTGATCCGGTAAAGCCAATAGAAATAACCGACCGGCAGTGCGAACAAGACCAATCCGAGTGGCAGATAGATCGCTTCCATAGTTCCGATCGCGGCGGGTTCACCAGGAACCGCCGCCTCCCCCGCCTCCGCCGCCGCCGGAGAAACCTCCGCCGCCGGAGAAACCGCTTCCGTGCGACGACTCCTGCGGCCGCGACAGCACGGCGGAATTGACCGCCGAACTCAGCGTCCCGAAGGTCGAGTTGAAAGCCGCGGCGTTGAAGACGCCGGCCGAGAAGGCCGAGCCCTCGTACCACTGCGGCGGCTTCAGGTCCATGCCCTCGAAGGCCTTGGCCCATTTGTCGGCCACGCCGAAGACCATGGCGTACGGCAGGAAGGTCTCGAAGATGCCTTCCTTTTCCTGCCACTGGATCCGGTACTTTTCCGCCTTGTCCAGGTATTCGCGGAAGCCGACGGCGTGTTCCTTCGCCTCGACCCCGGCCGCGGTCTTCTTGGGCATCAGGAAGGCGAAGACCATGAACAGGACGGCGCAGATGCCGATGGCGACGGCGCCGTGGACGCCGTTCGAACCCGCGAGCGCGACCGCGACCTGCGCTCCGAACATGAAGTCGACGATCGCGATCGCCACCCCGATGCCGAAGTACTTGTTGCGGATCTTTTCCGGATTGGCCTCGAAATAGCCGGACGATACCATCCCGTCGTACATCGCCGACGTGATCTCCGACATCGTGTAGCGGAAGGCGTAGGCCTCCTTGAGCGATGAGACGCTGACCTTGTCGCCCAGGCTGAAGAGCGTCTTCATGATGTCGATCTCGTACGCCTTCAGCTTGTACTGCGGATCGTAATAGTCCTTGAGCTTCTCCAGTTCGTAGTCCTTGCTCTTCAGGAACAGGCCCTTCTTCTCGACCTCGCGGATCTTAAGGAAGCCGCGCACGGCCAGGTCGACGATGGTCGCGGTCATTTCGCGGACCGTGGCCTGCTCGTCCCAGAGCGTGCCGACGTCGGCCGGGGTCATGCCGGCCGGCGGGTCGTACTGGACGACCAGCGTGCCGCGGCCGGACGAGTCGCGGCCGTGCCGCCACCAGTGGCGGAACAGCAGCAGGCCGACGATGATCGGCAGGAGGTACCACAGGAACGGGCTCAGGGGCGGGGCGACCTTCTCCGCCTCGAGCTTGGCGACGAGGCCGGGCGGCCAGCCGACCACGATCGTCAGGAAGTCGTCCGCCGCGAACTCGGCCTTGTTCCCCTGGGTGTTGCCCTGGCAGTGCTGGTCCGTCGAACCCTGGGGCCCGGTGAAGCATTTGACGTCGATCCGGTCCGACGGGATGTTCGGCGGCAGCGACACCGTCGCGGCCACGCGGCTGATCGGCACCTGCCACTGGTCGCCGGTCACGTTCCAGTACAGTTCGTCATGGTCGGAAAAATAACGCAGCGCGCCGGTGGCGTCGTAGCTGATGACGTAGGTCTGGTTGCCGGTGATCGTCCGGTTCGGGTCGCCGATCTTGATCCGGATGCCGTAGTCGGTGGACTGCACCTGGTACGGCCAGGCGCCGCCCGCGCCATCGCCGACGCCCTTGACCTGGATCGGGATGCGCCAGCGGTGACCCTGGTCGTCGGTGTAGAGAAGCGGCAGATCGCGGTAGATGCCGTGCCGCGCCTCGGGGAAGAAATACTCGATCCGCTCGACGACCGACAGCATGCCGTCCGGCTGGACGGTGAGATCGGCGGCGAACGACCGGACGGCCTCGGCGGTGCCGGCCGTCGGCGCGGCCTGGCCGGGCTCCGGCGGCAGCGCGGTCGGCTGCGGCGGCGTCGGCGGAGTGACCGCTCCCGACGGCGCGGCGGCCGGCGGCTGGATCAGCGGTGCGGATTGCGCCCGGACCGGCGGCGGGACCGAAAGGACCAGGAGAAGGCCGACGGCGGCCAGCAGGGCCGCGAACCGATGTTTGACGAAAAGACTCATAGTTTATCGCAAATATTTGGCTTTGTTGCGGTTATGCTCCTCCAGGGTCTTGGCGTAATGGACCTTGCCCTTGGCGTCGGTCAGGAAATACCAGTAGGAGTTGGCCTGGGGATGAAGCGCGGCCTTGATGGCCGAAAGCCCGGGATTGCAGATCGGTCCGAGCGGCAGATCCGGATATTTGTACGTATTATAGCGCGAATCCAGCTCGGTGTCGGCGATGGAGACCGACGGGTCGGACCTGCCGGTCGCGTAATTGACTGTGGAGTCGGCTTGCAGCGGCATGCCGGCCTGGATGCGGCGCCAGAAAATATCCGCCACGATCGCCCGGTCGTCGTCGCCGCGGACCTCGCGTTCGACGATGCTGGCCATGGTCACGATCTCGAACAGCGTGTGCCCAGAGGACTCGACGTCCGAAGCGAGCGGTCCGGCGACCTTCTTGTCGAAGTTGACCAGCAGGCGGCGGACCAGCGCCTCCGACTTGTCGGCCCGGAAGACGCGGTAAGTATCCGGGAACAGGTATCCCTCGAGGCTGACGTAATCCGGCTTGTCCTTGAGGAACGGGAAATCGGCCGAGAGGTCCGGCGGCTTCTGCGCGGCCTGCCGGTAATCGGCGGCCGGCTCGCCGGCGACCTCGAACAGCCGCCCGGCGTCGGCGTAGCCGAGCGCCTGGAGGCGTCTCTGGATGTCGCCGAGGTTCCAGCCCTCCTTGATCAGCAGGACGAATTCGTTGGCCGCGACGCCGCCCGTGGTCAGCGTCCTGATGACGTCCAGGTAATCGGACGCGCCCGTCAGGTCGTAGCTTCCCGGCTGGAGTTTGGTCGCCAGGCCGCTGGCGCTTAGCGTCAGCCGGAACAGCGTCCGGCTGCGGATGAAGCCGCGGTCGTAAAGCCGCTGGGCGATCCGGTCGGGATTCTCGCCCGTGGCGACGGCGAAGGTCGGGTCGGAAGGCCGGCCGGGCAGGGACAGCCAGACCCCGGTCCAGGCCAGGACGGCGACGACCGCGAGGAACGAGGCGATGATCTTAAGCGCTGTCCGCATCTTCGTGGGTCTTATGTTCGATAAGCGCGTTGATGGTCCGGTCGAATTCGTCCCGGAAGCCCAATTCCTCCGCGACGCGGCGGGCGTCGTCCTGGGTCGTGCCCATCTCGCAGAGTTTCCTGACGAGGCCGCGGTGCTTCGCTTCCAGTTCCTTCAGGAACGACAGGTCGCCGGTGACGAAGCCGCGCAGGAGCCTCTCGAAGCCCGGCTGCAGTTCGCCGCCGCCCAGCAGGGCGCAGACCTTCTCCATGACCAGCACCGCCGGCGAATAGGCGGTCCGTTCGAAGTACGGACGACGCTGCTCCTCGTTCAGGCCGCGGGCGTCGCAGTAGGCGTCGCGCATGGCCTGGCTGAACATCTCGGTCGTCGCCTCGTTCATGCCGGCGAATCCCTCCCTGCCCGGCTTGATCGGAAAATTGAAGCCGATCCGTTTCAGCCGGACGCCGATCTCGTCCGCGCCGGACGCTCCGGTCCGCGAGCTGATCCGTTTGGAAAGGAAGGAGACGTCGTGGGCCATCTCGTGCGACAGGTCGGCGATCAGGTCGCGGTCCGGCGTGCCGCTCTTCATGTAGATATGCCCGTTCAGCCAGCCCGACCGGCCGGTCTCCTTGACCTGCAGTTTGTCCCTGAAATCCTCGGACGAAAGGAAATGGATCGCTTCGGCCGGCACCTCGAGCGGCTCGAGGCCCAGGTCGGCGAGGACCCGGGCCGCGGCGGAATTGAGGTCGCGGATGGCGGCGGTCTCTCGCTCCCCCTTCTCGATCTCGGGCGCCTCGAACGGCCGCAGCCGCATCAGGTCAGCCGCCGCCTCCGGCGGCAGCCGCCCGGTCCGGTCCTCGATCCTCGGTTCATAATTCCATTTCTCGCCCATAACGCGTCCCGCGTCAGAGGTATTTCTTCAGATGACGGCGGCTCTCGAGATGGCTGACGATCTTCTTGACGTCCTGGGCCCGCTCGCGCGGACAGACGAGGATGGCGTCGCCGGTCTCGATGATGATCATGTCGCAGACGCCGGCCGTGGCCACGAGCTTGCCGGTGAAACTGTAGATGAGGTTGCCCGCGGAATCGATGCCGACGTGCAGCCCCTTGGTCACGTTGTCGGCCGGCTGGCGGGCGAGGATGTCGCGGACGGCGCGCCAGCTGCCGACGTCGGCCCAGCCGAAATCGGCCGGCAGCACCAGGAGGCCGCGGGCTTTTTCGAGGATGCCGTAGTCGATGCTGATCGACGGCAGTTTGGCGAAGAGGCGGTCGACGGCGGCGCGGCGGCCGCGGTTCCCCAGCAGCGGGGCCATGCGGGCGAAGAGACGGTCATGTTCGGGCAGATGGCGGCGATAAAGATCCAGGAAACGGTCGATGCGGGCGACGATCAGGGTCGGATTCCAGAGGTAACGGCCGTCGGCGAGATAGCGGCGCGCGGTGGCCAGGTCCGGCTTCTCCACGAAGCGGCCGACCGCGTAGACCTCGTCGGTCCGGCCGTCCGTCCGGGTCCGGCCGACGAGCTTGCCGGTCCGGATGTAGCCGTAGCCGGTCTCGGGATAGTCGGGGCGGATGCCGATGAGCGCGCCCGGCGCGCCGTGGCGTCGGACCGCGGCGTCAGCCGCCCGGATGACGCGGAGGTACTCCTTCGCGTCGCGGACGTAAGCGTCGGAATTGATGATCACGAAAGTGTCGGCCGGATCGAGCCGCGCCAGGTGCAGCAGGGCGAAGCCGATGGCCGAAGCGGTGTCGCGGCGGCAGGGCTCGAGGATGAGATTGGCGGCCGGCAGACGCGGCAGCTGGGCCTTGATCCGGGCGGCCTGGCCCCGCGAGGCGGCGACGAAGATGTCCCGGGCGGCGTAGCCGAGGCGGAGGCGCGCGTAGGTCGCCTGAAGCAGGGACTCGTCGCCGATGATCGCTTCGACCTGCTTGGGACTGCGGCGGCGCGAGACGGGCCAGAGGCGGGTGCCTCCCCCGCCGGCCAGGATGAGGGCTTTCATAGGCGGCGGCGCCAGGCGGCGAGACCGCGGACCAGCGCGGCGGTCAGGCGGAAGCCGCGGTCCAGCCGGGCGGCGACCAGGGACCAGACGAGTCCGGCCAGAGCGCCGGCGAACACGTCCAGCGGATAATGGACGCCGACGAAGACGCGCCCCCAGGCCACGGCGGCGGCCAGGACGGCCAGTCCCAGGCCGAAAAGCGGGCGTACCGTCATCATCGAGAACGCCACGACGAAAGAGAGCGTGGCGTGGTCCGAGGGAAAGGATTTGTCCAGCGGCGACTTGGCGATCAGCTGGTGGACGTGCAGCAGGGCGGCGAACGGCCGCGGCCGGAACCAGATCAGGCTGAAGAAAAAGTTGGCGGCGTAGGCGAAGGCCGCGGCGATCAGGGCGCGCACGATCGGCGCTTCCGGCGGCCGCGCGCTCCGGCGCTTGATCAGGTCGGAGAGCCTGGTCCAGACGGCTTTCAGCCAGCTGACGCGTCCGCGCCGGTACGCCCAGAGCAGGTCGATGAGGACCAGGGCGGCGATGATGACGATCAGGTACTCGGCGCAGAACACGCCGAGGGCGTCGAGCCAGCCGCCGCGGCCGGCGGCGTCGTTGATGTCGCGGAAAAGTTTGGCGTCGAAGAGGATCATGTTGGTCTGGATAAAAAGTGGATCACCATTGGTCGTTGAATTGCTTTCCGGCCTTGTCGGGAGCGGCCGGGCCCGGGGCGGGCT
>JBAIWZ010000034.1:0-15138 GCA_037916955.1 Acutalibacteraceae bacterium
GGTGACGGAGACCGGGTTCGCGGCCTACCCGCGGACCGCCGCCCGCCTCAAGGACATGGTCCGGACGGTCCGCGTGCTGCTGCTCGACGCGGTGGCCAAACAGAAAGCGGCCGAAGCCGGACCGCGCTGACCGCAAAGAAATGATCGACGGAACCGGCGCCCGACCGCCGGTTTTTTGTCGCGTAAGAAGCGCGGCTCCGGGACCGACGGCCGGTTCGGATTGACAGACCGCCGCGGCAAACCTACCATCCTGCCATGCTCATTAAGGACCTGAACGAAGCCGGGCGCGTCCTTGCGCCCGGTGAGACGAAGCGGCTGAAGTCCGGCCTGGTGATCTTGAACCCCGGCGAGAGCGTCGGCGAGCACGTCACCGCCGGACGCGAGGAGGCGATCGTCGTCCTCGACGGCGAAGCGACCGTCATCGACGAAGGGATCATCGGGCGCGTCGCCGCCGGCCAACTGGTCTACATCGCCCCCGAGCGCCGTCACGACGTGCGCAACGACTCGACGCGCCAGCTTCGTTACGTCTACATCGTCACTACCGTGTGACCCAACCGCCGGCCCCGCCCGGCTTTTTTGTTCCGCTCGCGCGCGGCGGATCCGGCTGTACGGCTTCACGCGGCCAATTTTTGAATGTACGATGACCCTGATATGACCGCCTCCCACTCCCACGAAAAAGAGAACGTCGCCCTGAGTTCGGTCCTGGCCGGCGGCGCCCTGACGCTGACCAAATTCGTCGTGGGCCTCTTGACCGGCAGCCTCGGCATCATCTCCGAGGCCGCCCACTCCCTGCTCGACCTCGCCGCCGCGGCCATGACCTGGCTGGCCGTCCGGCACGGCGACCGTCCGGCCGACGATCGCCATCACTACGGACACGGCAAGATCGAAAGCGTCTCGGCGCTGATCGAGACCGGGATGCTCTTCCTGACCAGCGCCTGGATCATCTACGAGTCTGTCAAACGCCTGATCTTCGGCGGCGTCGAGGTCGAAGCGACCTGGTACGCTTTCGCCGTGGTCATCGGCGCCATCGCCGTGGACGTCTCGCGGTCGCGGGCGCTGAGCAAGGTCGCCAGGAAGACCGGCAGCCAGGCGCTCGAGGCCGACGCCCTGCATTTCAGTTCCGACATCTGGAGTTCGGCCACCGTTCTGGCCGGACTGGTCCTCGTCCGGCTCGGCGTCAACGGCGCGGATGCCGTCGCCGCGGTCGGCGTCTCGGTCTTCGTCGCGGCCGCCGGCTGGCGCCTCGGCCGCCGGACCATCGACGTCCTCGTCGACACCGCGCCGCACGGCGTCCCCGAACGGATCCGCCAGATCGCCGACGGCGTCGACGGCGTCGCGGGCGTGGACAGGCTGCGCGTCCGGCCGCTCGGCGCCGGCGTCCACGCCGAACTGGCCGTCCGGGTCAGCCGCACCTACTCGCTCGCCCGCGCCAAGGAGATCACCCGGCGCGTCGAGGAGGAGATCGAGCGCCACCTGCCCGGCTCGGACGCCGTGGTCCAGGCCAAGCCCGTCCAGCTCGACAGCGAGACCATCGTCGAGACCGTCCAGGCCCTGGCCGCGCGGCAGCAGGCCGCGGTCCACGACGTCATCGTCGATACCCTCGACGACCGGCAGTACGTGAGCTACGACCTCGAAGTTCCGGACAGCCTGACCGTCCGCGAGGCGCACGACCTGGCCTCGAAGTTCGAGCAGGCGGTCAAGGACGAGATCGGCGACGTCGAACTCAATTCCCACATCGAGCCGCTCAAACACGAGGCCATCCTGAGTTCGAACGTCAGCGAAGAAGAAATGGGCCGGGTGCTGGCCGCCATCGGCGAGACCGACCGCGAAGTCGGCGAGATCAGCGACGTCCACAACGTGCTGGTCCGGAAGATCGGCGACAAGTTCTTCGTTTCCCTGCACTGTCTGGCCCCCGGCGAAATGTCGATCGAGGTGGTGCACGGCGCCGCCAGCCGGTTCGAATACCTGATGAAGGACAAGATGCGGGGCATCAAGCGCGTGGTCATCCATGTCGAGCCGAAAGATGAGCGCAAATGACATGACCGCCCGCAGGCTCATCCTCGCCTCGACCTCGCCGCGCCGGCGCGCCATCCTGGAGCGGGCCGACCTCGATTTCGAGGCCGTCGGCAGCGATTATGAAGAGGACATGACCCTGGACCTGCCGCCGGCGAAGCTCGCCGAACGGCTGTCACAGGGCAAGGCCGCGTCGGTCTCGGCCAAGCGCCCCGAAGCCGTGGTCCTGGCCGCTGACACGATCGTCGTGCTGGACGGCCGGGTGCTGGGCAAACCGAAGACGCCGGAGCGCGCCCGTGAAATGCTGGCCGCGCTTTCCGGCCGGGCGCACTCGGTCATCACCGGCTTCACCGTCAGCTGCGCGGCCGAATCCCGGTCGGAAACGGCGTCGGTCGAGAGCGCGGTGGTCTTCAAGCCCCTGACGCCCGGGCAGATCGACGCCTACGTCGCCACCGGCGAACCGCTGGACAAGGCCGGCGCCTACGCCGTCCAGGAGCGGGGCGGCGAACTTGTCGAACGGGTCGAAGGCGACTATCTTAACGTCGTCGGCCTGCCGCTCGACACCGTGCTGGCGGCGCTCGCGCGCTGCGGCATCAAACCCCGATCCAACTCCCATGAGCCTCACTGACGGCATCATCATCGTCCTCGGCCTGTCTCTCTTCGAGATCGTCTCGAGCGTCGACAACGCCGTGGTCAATGCCGACGTCCTCTCGACCATGTCGAACAGGGCGCGGCACTGGTTCCTGTTCTACGGCATCCTGATCGCCGTCTTCATCATCCGCGGCCTCCTGCCGCTCGTCATCGTCTACCTCTCCAATCCCGCGCTCGGCCTCGCCGGCGCCTTCACCGCCACCTTCAGCGCCGACGAATCGATCCGCCGGGCGATCGAGAGCCAGAAGCCGGTCCTGCTCTGCGGCGGCGGCGTCTATCTCGTCTACCTGTTCCTGTACTGGCTGTTCATGGAGACCAAGGAGTACGCCTTCTTCCTGGAGTCGTTCGTCCACCGGCGGCTGTCGTTCTGGTTCTACGCCGCGGCCTCGGTCCTGCTGCTGACGGTCATCTGGATCGCCCAGCGGATCGAACCGGCCATCGCCTTCGGCGCCGTGGTCGGCTCGACGGCCTTCTTCATCACCAACGGCTTCAAGCACAACGCCGAGGCCAAAGAGAAGGAACTCCAGGACCGCCGCCTCTCGGACATCAGCAAGATCATCTATCTGGAGATGCTCGACGCCACTTTCTCGGTCGACGGCGTCCTCGGCGCCTTCGCCTTCACCATTTCCGTGCCGCTGATCCTGCTCGGCAACGGCCTCGGGGCCTACATCGTCCGCTACTTCACCATCCATGGCATCGCCACGGTGAAAAAGTACCGCTACCTCAAGAACGGGGCGATGTATTCGATCGGACTGCTCGGATTGATCATGCTCGCCGAGGGCCTCGGCCGCGAAACGCCGGTCTGGCTGCCGACGGGCATCACCTTCGCGATCGTCAGCGTCTTCTTCTGGCTGTCGCGGCGGGCGCTGATCGCGGAAAAGGCGCTCCAGCCTTAAATAAGGCGAAACCGGACCGAAAGGCCGGCGAATGGCGCTCTGCGCCATTTTTTTGATATAATCCTTGTGCCGTAATCAACTGAAAATATGCGAAAAACCCATCTTCTCGGTCTTCTGTCCATCGGCCTGATCGTCACCGGCGCCGGCTGTCTCAATCTCGGTCCCGCTCCGGTCAGCATGAAGCCGGTGACGCTCAACTACTGGCGGGTCGAGGACGAGCCGTCGACCATGTCCGAGCTGATCACCGCCTACCAGAAGATCCATCCGAACGTCACCGTCAACTACGTCCGGATGACCTCCGAGACCTACGAGCAGAAGCTGCTCGAGGCTTTCGCCGAAGACCGGGCCCCGGACATCTTCAGCATCCCGAACACCTGGCTGGTCTCCTGGAAGAGCAAGCTGCTCCCGATGCCGGCCGACATCACCATCCCGACGCAGACCGTCAACGCCCAGAAGAAGATCGTCGTGGTCAACAAGAAGACCCCGGCCATGACCGTCCGCGAGATGAAGAACACCTACGTCGAGGCGGTGCCCAGCGACGTGGTCATGCCCGGCGAGCCGCCCAAGCCCGGCGCGGAGCCGCCGGACCAGATCTTCGGCCTGCCGCTGTCGGTCGACACGCTCGGCATGTACTACAACAAGGACCTGCTGAAGATCGCCAATATCGAAAAGCCGCCGGAGACCTGGCGCGACCTGGTGACCCAGTCGGAAAAGATGACCATCCTCGACGAACAGGGCAACATCAAACAGTCCGGCGCGGCCATCGGCGGTGCGGAGAACATCCGCCACGCGACCGACCTGCTCAGCGTCCTGATGATGCAGAACGGGGCGAAGATGGCTGCCGAGGACGGCACCATCACCTTCGAACAGTACCCCTCGGGCGAGTCCGACAAGCCCCAGCCGCCGGGCGTCGAGGCGCTCCAGTTCTACGACAGCTTCGCCATCCAGGGCACGGAGAACTATTGCTGGAACAAGAGCATGCCCGACTCGCTCGACGCCTTCGTCACCGGCAAGACCGCCTTCTACTTCGGCTTCCCCTACGACTCCCAGCTGATCATGATGCGCGCTCCCAAACTGAACTTCGGGGTGGCGCACATTCCCCAGGTCGACCCGAGCAAGGTCGTGAACATCGCCAACTACCCGGTCGAGGTCGTGTCCAAGAAGACGACCCACGTCAACGAGGCCTGGGACTTCCTGCAGTTCATCAGCCAGCAGGACAACGTCACGAGCTTCCTGGCCGCGGCCAAGCGGCCGACCGCGCTCCGGGCCCTGATCAAGGAGCAGTCCACCAATCCCGACGTCGGCCCGTTCGCCGACCAGCTGCTCACCGCCAAGACCTGGTACAAGGGCCTGAATTACGCCAAGGCCGAATCGGCCTTCAACGCGATGATCAACGCCCGGCCGACGATCGAGCGTCCGGAATACCGCACGATCCTGAACGAGGGCGCGGCGATGGTCAACGACACTTTATATTAGATCGGGGAGCCGGCCGGGCGGTCGGCTTTCTTCAAATATCCGCTAATTCAGCCTATAATCACCTGGTATGAAGATCAGAAAAGCGATCATCCCCGTCGGCGGCCTGGGCACGCGATTCCTCCCGGCCACCAAGGCCCAACCCAAAGAAATGCTCCCGGTCGTGGACAAGCCGGTCATCCAGTACATCGTCGAAGAGGCGGTGGCTGCCGGGATCGAGCAGATCATCTTCGTGACCAGCCATACCAAGCGGGCCATCGAGGATCATTTCGACCGGAGCTTCGAGCTCGAATACCGCCTTCAGGAGGCCAAAAAGACGGACCTGCTCGAGATGGTCAAGGACCTCTCCGGCCTGGCCTCTTTCGCCTACGTCCGCCAGCGCGAGCCCCTGGGCGACGGCCACGCCATCCTCGAGGCGGCCCACCTCATCGGCGAAGAGCCGGTGGCCGTCATGCACGGCGACTACATCATCGATTCCGAGGAACCCGGCATCGGCCAGCTGATCCGCGTCTTCGACAAGTACCGCGACGGCGTCATCGGCGTCCAGCGGGTGCCCCGGGAACAGATCAGCAAGCACGGCATCGTCGAGGGCACCAAGGCCGGCGACCACCTGCTGGAGATCACCGGACTGGTCGAGAAGCCGAAGCCCGAACAGGCGCCGACCGACCTCGGCATCAAGGGCCGCTACATCCTGACCCCCGAGGTCATCGACGAGCTGCGCCGCGTGCCGCGCGGACCGGACGGCGAGATCAGGCTGATCGACGGCTTCAAGGGCCTCCTCGGCCGGCAGTCGGTCTACGCCCGCGAGATCGTCGGCGACATGTACGACTGCGGCAACAAACTGCAATACCTGATCGCCCAGGTCGAATACGGCCTCAAACACGAGATCAACAAGTCCGGCGAGTTCGCCTCGTTCCTGAGGGGCCGCTGCGCCCGGCTGCCGGGCGAGGCCAAGGGCGGACGCGGCCGGGCCGCCAAAAAACGCTGAACTATGACGCCTCATCTGCGCGGATCGGAACGACAAACGGCCGTCCGGACCCCCCGGAGGCTGGGTTCGGCGCTGCTCCTGGCCGGAGCCGCCGGCCTGCTGATGCTCAGCGGCTTCGGCTGCAAGGGCGTCAGCAAGGAGGTCGCCCAGAAGTCCCAACCGGTGAACCTCAAGTACTGGACGGTCTATGACGACGAGCAGTCGGTCCAGCCGATCATCGCCGCCTACCGCGCCCTGCATCCCAACATCAGCATCGAGTACCGCCGCCTCCGCTACGACGAATACAAGGACGCGATCCTCAACGGCCTGGCCGAGGACCAGGGGCCGGACATCTTCAGCGTCCAGAACAGCTGGGTGCACGAGTGGCAGCCGCGGCTCGTTCCCGTGCCGGGCGTGATGACCCTGCCGTTCCGCGAGATCCAGGGCACGATCAAGAAAGAGGCGGTGACGGTGCTCCATCAGGTGCCCGGCATCACCCTCAAACAGCTGGCCAACGATTACGTGGACGTGGTCTCCGACGACGTCGTCGTGCCGACCGAGCAGTCCGACCCGCGGGCGCCGCTGATCCCGATGATCTACGGCCTGCCGCTGTCCATGGACACGATGGTCATGTACTACAACCGCGACCTGCTGAACGCCGCCGGCATCGCCGAGCCGCCGGCCCACTGGAAGGAGTTCCAGGACGACGTGAAGAAGATCACCAAGCTCGACACCACGGGCGCCATCATCCAGTCGGCCGCGGCCCTGGGCACGACCGCCAATGTCGAACGGTCGGTCGACATCCTGGCCCTGCTCATGATGCAGAACGGGACCAACATGACCGCCCAGGACGGCACCGCCGCCTTCGACAGGTACACCGCCGAGACCGCCGGCCAGCCGCTCCCGCCGGGCGCCGTCGCCCTGGTCTTCTACAACGACTTCGCCAACCCGGAAAAGGAGGTCTACACCTGGAACGACAAGATGCCCGACTCGCTCCAGGCCTTCGCCGCCGGCAAAACCGCCTTTTTCTTCGGCTATTCCTACCACCTGGCGATGATCCGGGACCTCAACCCCAAGCTTAACTTCGGCATCTCCGCCTTTCCGCAGATCGAGGGCAATAAACCCGTCAACCACGCCAATTATTGGGTGAACGTGGTCTCCAAAAAGACCAAGAACCCGGACGAGGCCTGGGGATTCGTGCAGTTCATGAGCGCCGCCGACCAGGCCCAGCGATACCTGTCCTCGTCGCGAATGCCCACGGCCCTGAGAAGCCTGATCAACGGCCAGCTTGAGGACGAGGACCTGTCGGTCTTCGCTTCGGAGGCGCCTACGGCGAAAAGCTGGTATCATGGTGTGGATGCGAACGCGGCCGAAACGGCCTTCTCGGACATGATCACCCAGATGATCTCCGGAGAAAGCGATCCCAAGAAGATAGTCGAATTGGGCGCGACCAAGGTCAACCAAACCATCAAGTGACTATGATCAAGATCTCGAACAAGGGCGCGGCCGGGGCGAAGCTGGCCATTCTGGCCCTGATGGCCATTTGCAGCCTGTCCCTGCTTATCCTGCCGGCCGACCTGATCGCGGCGGGCGACCAGAGCTCCCCGGCCACCTGCAAGGCGGGCCAGGCGATGATCAACGGCGCCTGCGTCACGCAGGCCAACCCCTGGTTCCGGATCGTGCCGGAGTGCGCCACCCTCAAGGGCAGCTACGGATCGGCGCCGCCGGTGCCGTCCCTGGTCTGCGCCCTCCAGACCTTCGTCAACATCGCCAATCTGATCCTCGGGCTGACCGGCAGCATCGCCCTGGTCATGTTCGTCTACGGCGGCTTCCTGATGATCACCTCCGCCGGCAATACGGAGCAGGTCAGCAAGGGCAAGACCGTGCTGGTCAACGCCGTCATCGGCATCATGATCGTCATGACCTCCGGCCTGATCATCCAGTACGCCATGAGCCGCCTCGGCATCAAGCAGAACGCCGCGGTCGGACAATCCTGTTCCGGCGGCGTCGTCGTCCAGCTGGCCGACGGCAGCCTCAAGTGCACGTCGTCCTGCGAACAGCTGGGCACGGAATACGCCTGCGAGGACGTCGCCAGCAACCCGGGCAAATATTGCATCGCCAACCTCTGCAATTCGACCAAGGCCACCGCCGGCAAATGCAACTACAAAAGCCGCAACTGCATGTGCTGCTATACCCCGAAGCAGTAACGGGTCGGCCGGATAGAATTCATTATCTCGGGTCAGGCGGACGACAAATATGAACCTGTTCGCAACCAGTTCACAAAAGGCCGGACGCGCCGGAAAACGGGCGTTCGCCGCGGCGGCGCTTTGGGCGCTGACCTGCGCCTGGATCGCCGGCGCCGGGTCGATGCCGCTCCTGCCATTCGCCCTGCCCGCCCTGGCCCAGGAGGCCAATTACGAATCCAGCGCCGGCCTCTGCACCTGCAGCCAGGACGTGACCCAGTGCCTGTGCACCCAGGAAGAGTGCGATAATTTCTGCAGCGCGAGCGCCAGTTCTTTCACTCCGTTCGCCACGCAGTGCTCGGGCACCCCCTGCCAGTCCACTCAGACCATGGGCAGCCAGTCCCCGACCAAGGCGGTGACCACGCCTTTCAAGGAGTACTCGCTGCAGAATCCGCTGGAATCTAAGTCGATCCCGGACCTGATCGGCCGCAGCATCACCATCTTCATCGGCGTTTCCGGATCGTTCGCCCTGCTGATGTTCGTCTACGGCGGCTTCCTCTGGCTCACTTCCCAGGGCAACACCGAGAAGGTCCAAAAGGGCAAGCAGGTGTTCACCTGGGCTGTGATCGGCCTGGTCGTCATCTTCACGGCTTACATCGTCCTGCGCCAGGTCCTGATCACCATTGGCGCCACAAGCTGATAACCGCCGCATCTATGCGTTCAGGGTCTTCGTCGGTCAAAATTAGCGCCGTCTGGAAGCGGGGCTGGGGCCGGAAAGCCGCCGCTCTGGCTATCCTGCTGCCGGTCCTGGTCTTCGGCTTGGCTTGCCAGACCGCGCTGGCTGAAGCCACGCCGAAAGATGCAGGGGCGACGGTCCAGACCTCGCCCAGCGCGGCCGTGGCCATGCCGCTGCCCCTGGCCGGAGTGACCGTTCCGGGCCTGCTCGGACGTATAATCAAGGCCGTTCTGGGTCTTTCCGGGACCATCGGCCTGGTCATGTTCATGTACGGCGGCGTCATGTGGATGACCGCTTCGGGCAACGAAGAGAAGATAACCAAGGCAAAAAACATCATCGTCTGGTCGGTCCTGGGCTTGATAGCCTTATTTGGCTCATATATTGCCGTCGGCTTCGTGATCAGGCTCTTCCAGCCCCTGGTAAGCTCAAAAATCGGCGGATGATTTTATTTTCGCCAGATATTGGGTACAATCACTCATATCCTCATTAATTGTGGATATATATCCACACCTTGAAAGGGGGTGAACAACATGAATAAGAACCTGAAGAAAGTCGCCGTCGGAGCCGTGACCTTATCGGCCGCCCTGCTGCCGTTCGTCGTTTCGGCCGCGGGAGTCGATCTGGGCATGAACTACGCGACTGCCATCGGCCTGGGTACCCAGGACGTCCGCTCGACGGTTTCCGGCATCATCAGGGCCTTCATGGGCCTGCTCGGCATCGTCGCCGTGGTCATCATCCTGCTCGGTGGTTTCAAATGGATGACCGCCGCGGGTAATGAAGAAAAAGTCGCTGAAGCCAAGAAACTCATCGTTTCCGGCATCATCGGCCTCGTCATCATCCTGTCGGCGTACGCTATCGCCCAATTCGTCGTCGGTTCCATCGTCAACGGGACTGCCTAAAGCTGACAGCAAGCGCAAAGCTTTGCCCCGATTCGTTTCCGGATCGGGGATCGGGAAACAGGTTGTTTCCCGGCCCCTGATCCGGAAAAACAATCGCGATATGCGTGCACCCACCAAATCGGCATACCTAAAATTCGGCCGCCTGGCTGCCGGAGCGGCCGCGGCTTGTTCGTTATTGGCGGCGCGCGCGTCCCTGGCCGTTTCGACCGGCCTGGAAGAGACGGCCGGACAGGCCGGCTACAAGACGTCCACCGCTCCCAGCATCGCCGTCGTCGTCGGCTCGCTGATCAATCCGATCCTCGGCCTGGTCGGGGTCCTGTTCCTGCTCCTCATGATCTGGGGCGGCTTCACCTGGATGACCGCCTCCGGCAACGAAGAAAAGATCGGCAAGGCCAAACAGCTGATCACCGGCGCCGTGATCGGCATGATCATCATTTTCGCCTCCTACGCCATCACCTCGTTCGTGGTCAGCAACGTGATCACGGCTACGCAGTCCGGCACTTGAGCCGCCGGTTCTCCGCAAAACTATGAAAGTCAACAAGATGCTGATCGGGGCGGTGATCGCCGCGGCCGTCGCCGCCGGCGGTTATTCGGCCTATTTCGTCACCGTGAATTTCCTGCCGCAGCCGGCCGAAGCCGCCAGCCGCCAGCTGGCCGTCGACAACTCCGCGCCGATGTCGGGCGTGCTCAATCAGCTGGAGAATACCGGGGTCGCCGCGGGCGTGGCCCAAAAAGGCTCGTCGGCCCAGGCGGCCCAGCAGCTGCCGACCATCGCCGGCAATATCATCAAGAACGTGCTCGGACTTCTCGGCATCGTCCTGGTCCTCCTGATCATCTACGCCGGCTTCCTCTGGATGACCGCCGCGGGCAACGAGGAGAAGGTGACCAAGGCCAAGAAGATCCTGACGGGCGCGGTCATCGGCATGGTCCTGGTCATGTCCGCTTACGCCATCACGGCCTTCGTCGTCAGCAACATCGTATCCAGCACGCTCTGCCAGAATCCGCCGTGCTGATCAGGCCCAAAACCCGAACTTTTTAACCGCTGGAAAAGTCTATGTCCCGAAAAAACCTGCTAATCTCCCTGGTCATCTGCGCCGCCGCCGGCCTGCTGACGCTGGCGCCGGTCGTTTTCTCGCCGGTTCCGTCGGACCTGCTCCACGTGGCGGTCGTCAAAGCCGATGCCACGCCCGCGCCGGGCACTCCCGGCAAGCTGGATCTGACCAGTTCGATGGACAAATTCGCCACCTCTTCCGGCATGGGCAAGTCGGGCCAGGCCGCCTCCGGTCAGAGCGGCCTGATCGAGACCATCGGCAAGCTGATCCAGGCGGCTCTCGGCCTTCTCGGCATCATCCTGGTCGTGCTGGTCATTTACGCCGGTTTCCTCTGGATGACCGCCTCGGGCAACGAGGAGCAGGTCAGCAAGGCGAAGAAGATGCTGTCGAACGCCGTGATCGGCATGGTCATCATCATGGCCGCCTACGCCATCACCGCGTTCGTGGTCAGCTCGATCGTCGCCGGCACCAGCGGCTGCGCCACCCCGCCGTGCTAGGCCGTCCGAAGAAAATGAAAAGCCCGGGACGAAAGTTCGTCCCGGGCTTTTTTCGAAGTCCCGATCCGCTAGTACAGGAAGAGCACCGTGTTGTCCACCGTGATGCCGCCGAAGCTCGACTGGACGGGCGTGTTGAACGCGTCGACCTTCTTGAGCTGGCCGAACCGGCTGGCGTAGGCGTCCCCCATCAGCTGATGCTGGCCGGGGGTCTGCAGGCAGACGTAGACCGTCTGGCCCGGAGGCAGCATGGGCAGGACGCTCGAGGCGCCGCGGATCTTGATCTCCTGGCCGTCCAGCCGCAGCCTCAGGAAGTAGGCCGTCTTGTTCTCGATCGAGAACAGGAAGGGGCTGTTGCAGCCGAGCGGCGTGACGTAGAGCCAGCCCCAGTTCTGGGGAGGGCCCATCTGCGGGCGGGCGGGGGGCGGAACGGTGAGGTCGGGCAGCGGCGCCGGGGTGGTGACCGCGGCGGGCGGCCGGGGCTGGGCCGGAGAGGATCCGCTGCGCTCGGCCAACTGCCGCCGCAGCGTATCGTTCTCCTGCTTCACCGCGTCGAGCTCTGACTGGGTGTTGCTCAGGCTCGTGGCGCAGCCGACGGTCAGCGGCATGAGGCACAAGAACAGCGAGATCTTCTTCATGGTCGACTCCTATCGTCTGGAAAGGTTGTGGTCCTACTTCGTTCCCTCCGGCCGGATCCGCTTCAGCACGCGGAGAGCGTCTTCGCTCTTCTCGTTGGCCTTGGCGGCCTGCTGGCGGACGGCTTCGAGGTCCTGCGGGGTCACGCCTGACGAGGCGGCGGGCGCGGGCTGCACGTAGCCTTCCGGGACGATGCCCTGGAAGAAATACGCGTAGTCGGAACCGTAGCCGCCCGGGTAGGCGAGGGCGCGCCCCTCGTGGACGGCTCGCCAGTACTCGCGGGCGTGCGTCTCGTTGACGTAGTTCTCGGACATGACGCTCGCGGCCATCTCCGGGTTCGTCGTGTACCCGTTGATGTGGTAGTTGCCGGGACGGGCTTCGATGCCGGCCCAGGAACAACCGGTCGCCACGGCCATCAAGGCCGCGCAGAGGATGGTGATACCGTTCAGGGTCTTCATGGCCTGCTCCTTCTTCCGTATGTAACGGATCTGGGTTTTAAAGGGCTTGTTAGCCTCGGCGGAATGCCGGCGGCTTAACACAGTAGAATAGCATAAAATCCGCCTTTTGTCAAGAGTTTTACCTCGATATTTAGGCTGAACCAGGCCAAATATTCCCGCCTTAAATAAGAAAAGCCCCACACCTGACGGTGTGGGGCTGAGAGACGACCCGATCAGAGGTCGGGGTACTTATCGAGTTCCCTGAAGGGGTCCGACGTATCGACGGCGGGCTGGACCGGGGCCGGTTTGGACCGGGCCCGGACCCTGGGCACCGACGGCGGCGGCAGTCTCGATTGAGACGATTCCGGCTGGATGGCCGGTTCCGACGCCGGAGGTTCGGCTTCGACGGGGTTCGGCTGAGCCGAGAGCTGCCCGTCGGGCCGGTCCAGCAGGGACTTCCAGTAGCGGCCGCCGTTGATGGCCGCGATGTCCTTCTCGATCCGAGCATACTCGGCCGCTTCGGCATCGCTGCAGAAACGCCCGTCGCACAGCTTGATCGCCCGCTCGCGCAGGGCGTTCTGCCGTTCGGCGAACTTCTGAAGCAGTGCCTTGTCCAGCTCGGTCGCCCGCTTGGCGGCGTCGTTCTGCACCTCGTTGAGGGCTTCCCGACGGTCGCTCCAGCCCGTCACTTTGCTGACGGTGCCGTCCGCGCTCTCGCGGACGCTCTTGGCGAACTTCGGGCTGACCAGGGCGATCGTTCCGAAGACGAAGATCAGACCGACGGCGATCGTCACCGCGACCCGGAAGGACCGGCCCTGGAACCAGCCGCTCGAGAGGACCGCGGCGAAGAAGATCAGGCTGGTGGCGACGATCGCCGAAGTGGTGATCGACCGCCAGAGCGGGATGATCTGGGCGTACAGGCAGACCGCCGTAGCCCAGGTCGTCACGCCGCGCAGCCAGCGGATGAAACTCTCCGCCGAGTCGCGCGAGACCGGCTTGATCCGCGAGAACAGCCCGTTAGCCCCGGCCGTGGCCAGCACGATGATGTTGGCCAGCACCGTGGCCCGGACCCAGAACAGGGAGAGAAGGAGCGCCGCGATGAAACCGGCGGCGATGATCAGTCCCTGTCCGAGATCCTCGGCTCCGAGCCGTCCGGCGGTCATGCCGGCGGCCAGGAGCAGAACGGGCAGCCCGATGGCGGTGTAGAGCAGACGGAGCGACAGCTCGATGTTGTCCTTGACCCAGCCGGCCGCGTCCTTGGCGTTGTTCACCAGGATGAGGCCGATCAGCTTGATGGCGTTCATGTGTTTCCTCCTTTTCGGCCTCAGACCGGCAAAAACATCCGCAACCAGTGGAACCAGCCGCGCGGCTTGCGCGGCTCCTTGCAGCGGCGCAGCTGCTCGTCGACCAGCGGCTGGAGGCCGCGGTCGAACTCCAGATACTTGGACCAGCCGGCCTTGAGGATCGCGACCGCGCGGTCGAGACCGTTCTTGGCCAGCCCGCCGACGATCCCGAGGAACCGGCGCACGGCGAAGCGCGCGTTGCGGTTCTCCAGGAGCGACAGCATCTCGAGCCGCATCGCGGGATCCATGGACATGAAACCGACGAACTCCTCCGCGGAATCCAGCTCGTGCAGGGCGTCGACCGCCCGCTTGCGCTGCTCCGCGGTGAGCCCCTCGATCCAGTCATGGAACTGCTTCTGCTGCTCGGGGGACATGCCGCCGATGACGTCGAACGGAGAAGGGTTGGCCTTCTTCGCCGGCGCGGCGGGCGGCGCGGCCTGCTTCTTCAGCTCGGCCTCGATGCCCTTGAAGCAGCAGGCGGCGGCCTTGAGCTGCTGATCGAGCGCGTCCGCGTAGCTGACATCCTGCCTCTGGAACGGCTTGAGCTGTGCCAGTTGGATGCAGTTCGGCAGGTGGACGAGCCCGACGGCCAGGACCAGCTTCTTCTCGCCGACGGTCTTGGCCGCGGCGTCGACGGCCTTGTTCTTGTCGTCGGCCGTGGCTCCGCCCTTGTCCTTCTTCTCCTTGATCGCGTCGGCCACTCCCTTGGCCGCCTCGTTCACGTACGGCCGCACGTATTCGGCGGCCGTATGCGACCTGAAGGCGGAGTCCGGGACGAGACCGATGGCGGTGCCGATCACGCCGGGAACGCCGTGGTAGATGAGCTCGACCGTCTCCGGCGAAAGATCTCGGATCATCGCCTCGACCGGCCGGGAATCGACCAGGTGCTTCACGACGCGCAGAATGGCCCGCTCAATGTACGACTCGGTAGCGCTAGCCGCGACCTCGCCCAGCTTATGGCCGGGTCCCTTGTTATCGTTTGCCATGGCTCCCTCCTTTGGGAACTCGATGACTCCGAACCCTTGCGGGCGCGGAAGTGTTTGTAAGGATCGCGACCAGCATACCGTGTCACCGGTAGGCCGAGCCGTTGTTACGAACCATTCGTAACGGCTGAATATAGCACAAAAACGAGGTTTTGTCAATCCTTTTTGACGCCGGGCCCGCGGCTGCCGCTTCGGGCGGCGAGTAGACCTGCCGGAGCGGCGCCTGTCGTAAAATAAGGCTAAATTTTGAGATACGACGGTTGTCGCCTATTATTATGGGTAGTCTATGCTCGACCAGCTCAAACAGCTGTGGAAACGCGCGCTGAAGAGGCCGGGGATCGTCCTGGCCGCCGGGATCGCCATCTACACGGTCGT
>JBAIWZ010000035.1:0-8076 GCA_037916955.1 Acutalibacteraceae bacterium
GGGTCTGCCGAGGCATGTCAGTATATTGCCGAGGCGGACGAATGAGGCCGCGAGGCGCACTGATCGTGCGGTGAGCGGCCGAGTGAGGGAAACCGGCCGCAGTGCGCCCATTCCAACGGCTGCCGGGTACAACAAAAACCCTCGGTTACCCGAGGGTTTTTGATTGCCGAATTCGGCCTCGTTCCGGGGCTCTCCGACCCCGGACGGGGCAATAGGTCTATTGGATGCCGTTCGGATTCGCGGTCCGCGCGCCGGCAGACAGGTCGCCCACCTTTCCGCCGAGGCAGAAGGTGATCTGATAGTTGTCTTGGGCAGTGGACGTGTACGAATAGTCGTTCCCACTCGAGCAGTCAGCCGGAGTCGGAGCGGCCGGGACCAGACCCATATAGGTCGTGCCCGTGCAGGCCGTGCCGCCAGCGTTGAACTGGTTGGTGCACAGAGCCTTGGACGAAGCGCCACCCAGGGTGATGGCCGTAGCGGCGGCCGGGTACCCGTTGGTGCTGTCCGCGAAGTAGAGTTCCAGGGCGGTCTGAACCTGTTTGATATCAGCGACGCGCTTGGAATCGCGGGACTTCTGACGAGCGCTGTTCAAAGCCACGACAGCCAGTGTGGAGAGCAGGCCGATGATGGCGATGACGACGAGCAGCTCGATGAGCGTGAAGCCCTTCTTATTGGTTTTAATCATAGTTTCACCCCCCTTCACCAACGTATTTTATCCCCCCGCTTAACGCGGTGAGGCGCGCCGGCTTTGTTATCCACAAAAACCGACGTGTATCCATTATAGCATATTAATCCCCCAGCCTCAATTAAGCTCAGGGGGCATCACATCTGCGTGGCCATATTATACATGGGCAGCATGATGGCCGCGACCATGATGCCGACCGCCAGGCCCATGACCAGCATGATCATCGGCTCGATGGCCGCCACCAGGTTGTCGACCATGGCCGACAATTCGCGGGAATAGAAATCGGTCAGCTTCTCGAGCACCTCGTAAAGGCGGCCGGTCTCCTCGCCCACCGCCATCATCTGGGGGATCATCTTGGGCATGGTGTTGTCGGTCGCGAAGATCGTGGTGATCGAGTTGCCGTCCATGACCTCCTTGCGGGTCGCCTGGATCATGGCGGCGTACTTGGCGTTGCCGACCAGGTCGGCGCAGACCTCCAGGCTCGACGGGATGTCGACGCCGCCCGACAGCAGCGTGGACAGGCTGCGGGTGAAGCGGACCAGGTAGATGCGCTGGAGCATCGGCCCGAAGACCGGGATATGCAGGATGAATCCGTCCCAGAGCCGGCGGCCGACCGGCGTGCGGGTCCAGTATTGCAGGCCGACGATGAGCAGCACCGTGCCGATGATGATCTGGATGGAGAACTTCTGGAAGAAGCTGCTGGTGGCGATCAGCAGTTTGGTGGTCCAGGGCAGCGCCGTGCCCGACTCGGCCAGAACCTGGGTCATCTTCGGGACGACGTAGGTCATCATGACGAAGCCGACGATCACCAGGCCGGAGATGACCACGGCCGGATAGATCATCGCGCCCTTGATCTTGGCCATCAGGTCGAAATCCCGCTCCATCTGGTCGGCCAGGTAGTTCATGACCTCCTCCAGGCGGCCGGTCGTCTCGCCGGACCGGATCATGTTGACGAAGAAGTTGCTGAAGGCCTTGGGATACTTGGCCATGGCCATCGACAGGGCCGTTCCCGACTCGACCTCGTCGGCGATGTCGACGATGATCTGCTGGAGCTTCTTGTGCCGGGTCTGCCGGGCGACGGTCTTCAGGGAGGAGACCACGGGGACCTTGGCGCCCATGAGCACCGCGAACTGGCGCGAAAAGACCACCATTTCCTTGATCGGCACGTTGTTGAAGAACGGCAGCTCGAATTCCATCAGGCCCTTCTTCTGGGCCTCCAGGATGGAAACGACCGAATAACCCTTGTCCTTGAGGGTATCGGTCGCCATTTCCAGTGTCGCCGCCTCGATGACGCCCGAGAGCGTGCGGCCGTTGGCGTCATTCACGCGGTAGTCGTACCTCGGCATTGCGTTGCTGCGGGCCCGGCCCGCCTTGAACCGTCCTAAAACCGAAACGGCGCGGCGTTGGTGGCCGCGCCGTGGTCCTTACTGCATCTTGAGCACTTTCTTGATCTTGGCCACCGCTTCGGCCGGGACGAAGTGCGCTTTGATCAGGTAATCGATCGCCCCTTCCTCCAGCCCCTTCTCGATGTCCTCCTTCTGGCCGAGGTTCGTCAGCATGATCACCGGGATCGGCTTGGTAGCCGCCTCGGCCTTGAGGCGCTTGAGGACCTCGAAGCCGTCCATCTTCGGCATGAGCACGTCGAGCAGGATCAGGTCCGGCACCTCCTTGAGGGCCAGCTTGAGCCCCTCGTCGCCGTCGCGGGCGGTCAGTACCGCGAAGCCCTCAAGCTCCAGCTTGGTGGCGTAGATGCCAGACAGAAAGGCGTCGTCGTCGACGATGAGTACCTTCACTTTTTTCGGCATGTCCGGCATAGGTCGGTGGAAAATTGTTTACGATGAGCGCTTTGTACTCGGTAGTAATGCGCATCACTTCCTCAATTGTAGTCGAACCTTCCAAAGCTTTCAATAGGCCGTCCTGCTTCAGCGTCAAGGCCTGCTGGCGCTTGAGCGCCTCCTTGACCTGGTCGATCGGGAAACCCTTGGTGATCAATTCCCGCAGCTCCTCGTTGAAAATGATGAGTTCGGCGCAGGCGACGCGGCCGTTATAGCCGGTGTCGTTGCAGCGCAGGCAGCCGCGGCCCTTGTAGACGGTCAGGTGCTCGCCGGACAGGTTCAGGTGCGACATGTAGGACGGCGGGATCTTGGCCAGGTCGGCCCGCACCTTTTCCTCGGTCTCCGGCGGCAGGGTGGTGGCGGCCTTGCAGCGCTCGCAGATCTTGCGGGCCAGGCGCTGGGCGATGGCCAGGTTGATGGTCGCCGCCAGCAGGAAAGGCTCGATGTGCATGTCCATCAGGCGGGGCACCACGCCGAGCGCGTCGTTGGTGTGCAGGGTCGAGAAGATCAGGTGGCCGGTGAGGGCGGCGTGGACGGCGAGCTCGCCGGTCTCGCCGTCGCGGATCTCGCCGACCATGATGATGTTCGGGTCCTGGCGGAGGAGGGCGCGGAGCCCGCTCGCGAAGGTGTAGCCGACCTCCGGCCTGACCTGCGACTGGTTGACCCCCTTGATGGTGTACTCGACCGGGTCCTCGAGCGTCGAGATGTTGACCACCTCGTCGTTGCGCATGTTCAGGATGGTGAACAGCGTCGTCGATTTGCCGGAACCGGTCGGGCCGGTGATCAGGAACATGCCGTGCGGCTTCTTGATGTCCTTCTTGATCATCTCGACGTACTGGGAACGGAAACCGAGCTGCTCCAGGAGCGGCACGCCCTTGCTGGTGTCCAGGATGCGCATGACCACTTTCTCGTTGTCCTGCAGCGGCATGGTCGAGATACGGAAGTCGATGACCTTGTCCCCGAAGGTCTCGCGGATGCGGCCGTCCTGGGGGACGCGCGTTTCGTCGAGCTTCAGGTTGGCCAGCACCTTGATGCGCGAGATCAGCGAGGCGTGGATGTATTTCGGGAGCTTGAGCGAAGTGCGCAAGACGCCGTCCACGCGGTAGCGGACGCGGGTCTCTTCCCCGAAGGGCTCGATGTGGATATCGGAAGCGTTGCCGTCGACCGCGTGCCGCAGGATGACCGACACGATGCGCGAGACCGGCGCGCCCTTGATGATCTCCTCGAGCTTCTCTTCCTTCCCCTCCTCCTTCTTCGGCACGTACTTCTCCTTGGCCACTTCGAGGGCCTTGGCCACCTCCTTGCCGAGCTCTTCGTACTTTTTCAGGACGTAATTATAGGAGGCGTTGGAAATGATGTGGTAGCGCGGCTTGAAATTGCTGGCCTGGGCCAGGAAGTCGATGGTCTGGACCGCGGTCATGTCCCGCGGATCGAGCATGCCGATGCTGATGACGCCTTCCTGCTTGTCGAAAGCGACGGCCTTGGCGTTCTCGGCCACAGGCCGGGATATCAGGTTGACCACCTGGACGTCGACCTTCTTGCCGACCAGATCGGCGTAGGGAACGCCCAGGAGCGTGCCCTTGGCCCGGGTGATCAGCTCCTCGTCGGCCATTTTTTCCTTCAATAAAACAGCGTCGACCGGACGCCCGGTCTCCGTCGCTTCCTTCTCCACCTGCCGGTATTGGTCCTCCGTAATGTGGCCGGCCTGGAGCAGGATATCCAGCAGTTCCGAGGGATTGATGTTCATGTCGTTAGCGATCGGCGGTCAGATCTCGGGGCGGAAGGGGTTCTTCGTGCCCACTCCCTGCGGCACCACCGGCAGGGTGCCGAAGCGCTGCAGGGACTTGTAATCGTCGCGGTCGAAAAGCTCCTTGGCCGTCTGGCCGGGCAGGGCCGTCCTCTGGACCGCGGTCGGAGCGGAAGATCCCGGCACCGCCGTCGGCAGGAATTTGTCGCGGAAATAATAGCCCAGCGCGCCGAGGGTGATGACGATGACGCCGGCGAGGGCGTAGATCTGTTTTTGTTCCTTGGTCAGGGCCATAGGGTTCAGGCCTTGGGCGGCGTCTTGCCGGCGGTCGGCAGCTTCGGATCGACGTAGTAAGCCCGGAGCACGAGCCCGTAACCGCCGGTGGGCGAAAAGATGATCGACTGGACGTCGAACAGGCGCAGCGAATGTTCGAGGTCGTTAAGCAGCAGCTTGAACTGATCGTAGCCGCCGCCTTCGACCGACACGGATATCCTGATGGTCTTCCGGCCGTATTGGGTCACGCTCTTCTCGTCGACGACCATGTCGACCGAGCTCAGGACCATGCCGTGCCCCCGGGCGATGTTGTCGAGCTGGACGATCAGGCCCGGGTTGTCGGCGTCGAGCGGCATGACGCTCGCGGCGCGCGCCTTGTTCTCGTCGCTGATCGCCGTGTAGTAGGTCAGGAAATCCTGCAGCTGTTTGACGTAGCCCTGGTCCTCGGCGATGCGGGTCTTGATCGGGCCGTTGTCGAGAGCGCCGCCGGGCAGGAGCGGCCCGACCTGGGGCATGATCAGGAAGAAGTAGGCCGCGACGGCGTAACCCAGCACCAGGACCACGGTGATCAGCGGAAGCCAGACCGCGAGCTGGGCCATCTGTTTCGATCGGGTTGTCGTCGGGGAAGGGGCCGCCATAGCGCTCATTTGGCCGGAGCCGCGGCAGTTTTCTGCCAGGCTTCAGGCTTGAACTTCACGAACAGGGTCAGGTGAACGCCGGCCGTGCCGCCGCCCGCCGCCTGACGGACCGAAACGGCCGAGGTGCGGAGCTGCGAAACCAGCGGATCGTTCTGGAAAGCGACGATCTGCTCGGCGACGTCTTCGTAGGCCTTGCCCAGCGCGTCAAGGGTGACGACCCCGCCGTCGACATCGCCGTTCAGGTTCTGAAAAATGACGTTCGGCTGGGCGTCCTTCTCCAGGATGCCGAACATCTTGGTCCAGTAAACGTGGCTGTTCAGGCCGTCCTTGACCGCGCTGACCTGCCGGTCGAAGAGCAGGGCGTCGCCCAGCTGCTTCTGGAGGTCGCTCGCCTGTTTGGACACGACGGCCGCCTGTTTGGCGAGATCGACCGCTTCGGCCTTCTTCTTGCTGGCGTCCTGGGCCAGATAGAAATTCACCCCGCCGACGACGATGGTCTCGACGACCAGCGCCAGGATCATGATCAGGAGGCGGGTCCGGAGATCCGGCGCCTTGCCGCCCTCCGTCTCCGAGGGCATCAGCGAAACGCGCAGCCCGGCGAAGGCCGGCTGCGGCGCCGACGGCGGTTTCGGCACCGACCGCGGCGGCGCCGGCGGCGTCCGGCCGCCCGGCGTTCCCGCTCCCGTTCGATTGTCCCCTGTTCCGACTGCCATAGTGGATGTTCCCTCGATCACTCGATGTCGCGCATGGCCAGGCCGACGGCGACGGCGAACCGGTAGCCGATCTCATCGAGGACCGGACGCAGGCCTTCGGGATAGACGACGCGGGCCCACGGGTCGCCGACGTAGACCTTCATGTTGAGCTGTTTGCCGAAATGATCGACCAGCGCCGGCAGCGCCGAGCCGCCGCCGCTCAGGATGATCTTCTCGATGCGCTTTTCCGGCTGGCCTTCGGCGTGCTGGCCGGCGTAGAGGCTGATCGAATATTGGAGTTCGGTGACGAGCGGGGCGACCGTGGTCTCGAAGATCTTCGGCAGGCCCTCGCCGGGATAGAGCGTCGAGACGCTCTTGATGTCGCACTTCATCTGCTCCGCCGTCTTCAGATCCATCGACAGCTGACGGCCCATCGCCTTGGTGAAGGACGATCCGCCCATGTCCAGGCTCCTGGTCACGAACGGCACCCCGTTCTCGACGATGATGATGTTGGTGCGCGCGGCGCCGATGTCGACGATCATGGTGGTCGAGCGGTCCTTGCCGATGAGCGAACGGATCAGGGCGAAAGTCTCGGTCTCCAGGCTGACCAGTTCCAGGCCGGCCATCTTGAAGACGGTCACGTACTTCGTGACCATGGCCCGGGAAGCGCCGGTCAGCAGGATCTGCATGGTCTTGGGCGCGTCCTTCTTGTCGGCTTCCTTCTCGGCCTCGGCCGGCGGCTTTTCCTTGCCCTCCGGCTGGGGGTTGATGACCTTGGAATCCAGCACCATCTCCTCGAGCGGCACGGGGATCAGTTTGCGCGCCTGGATCTGGACGGCCTCGCGCCATTCTTTCTCCGGCCCCTTCGGCACGGTGATGACGGAACTGAAGACCGAGGCGATCGGCAGGCTGGCCACCGCCTTCAGGCTGGTGGTCCGGGCGCGACGGGCGATCGCCTTGAGCAGGTCGGAAGTTCCTTTGGCGTCGTCGACGAGATTGGACGGCTGGGCGTCCGGCAGGCGCTCGCTGAAACCGTAAGTGATCAGGCGTCCGCGCCCTTTTTCGTTCCGCAATTCGACGAGTTTGACGCCGCCCACGCCCAGATCAACGCCCACGTAGCTGATTTTTTTGGGTCCAAACAGTCCCATAACCCTGTTTCTGCTCTCAACGAAGCCTATTAGACGGCTCTCGGGTTGTGTACTACTTAATTATACACTTTTTCGGCCGGTTGAGGCAGGTCTGACGGCGGCCGGCATGAGGATAAATCCGGCCGCCCCCGGCCTTATTGGGAGATCTGCCCGGCGCCGAAGATCGGCAGCGTCTTGGTCATGTCCCCGAAGCCCGGCGGCGGATTGGCCGCGGCCCGGCCGTCGTAAATGACCTGCTCCGAGCCCTGGGTCTTGCTCTTGAACGAACGGCTGAGGTGAAACTGGCGGGCCACCATCAATCCCGAAACGGTCAGCGGATCGGGACCGTCGGTATCCGGCGGCGCCACCGTGTACACGCCGGCCTGGCCGCCGGAGAAGAAGGCCCCGACCAGGCTGGTCACGCTCTTGTCGATGTAGATGTTGCCCAGCGTGCCGTAGTGCTCCTTCATCGGGTCGGTCTCGTCCAGCACGATCCAGCCGACCGACGCCAGCTGGGACAGCGCGGTGAAGTTGTCGAGGAACGCGCCGTTGTAACTGAAGTCGTCGTGGATCCAGAGGTCGCCGCTCACGACCACCACCGTGCCGTTCCCCCTCAGGTCGAGGCCGGCGTCGGGGACGACGATCGAGGCCGGCTTCTTCCCTTCCTCGGGCGCGGCGCCGATGACCAGGTCGCCGTTGATCACGTAGACCTTGCCGTCGAGCGGCTGGTCGTGGAACGGCGGGAATTTGTTCGCGAAATCGTCCGAGTCGTTGATCGGCACGACCTCGCCGTACTTGCCGGCCAGCAGGCCGTCGATGTCGAGCCGGCCGAGCGCGGTCGAGTAGGCGTTCCGGGGCTTCGGCCGTTCGTAATCGGTCGCGCCGGTGATGATGCAGTCCTGCGGCTCGGCTCCGACCTGGATCTTGAACGTGGTCTTGAAGTTCAGCACCGACTGGTCGGCGGTCACGCAGTAGGTGGCGTTGTCGGCCGGCGACGGCTCCCGCAGCTTGGCCAGGTATTTGGTGAAGACGTTGCCGTTGACGATCTGCGGCCACGGATACATCAGCTTGGTGCAGAG
>JBAIWZ010000036.1:0-6729 GCA_037916955.1 Acutalibacteraceae bacterium
TCTTCCTGTTCGCCAAGAAGCCGGCCGCGCCGGCCGTCAACACCGCGGTCAACGCCGCGCCGGCCGGTCCCGTCTGCGGCAATGCCGCCTGCGAGGCGGGGGAGACCTTCGCCACCTGTCCCCAGGACTGCCCGAAACCGAAACCGGTCTGCGGCGACAAGAAATGCGAGCCGCCGGATGAAACGCCCCAGACCTGTCCTGACGATTGCGGTCCGCCGCCGCCGGTCTGCGGCGACAACAAGTGCGACAAGACGGAGACCTACCAGAACTGTCCTCAGGATTGCCAGCCGCCGGAACCGGTTCCGGCCACGGATTCCGACAGCGACGGCCTGACCGACGTCGAGGAGACCACCATCTACGGCACCGATCCGCACAAGGCCGACACTTCCGGCCGCGGCTATCTCGACGGCAACCAGGTGCTCTATCTGTATGATCCGGCCAGTTCCAGGAACGCCGCCCTGCTCAAGGACAATCCCGGCATCGCCACTTATACCAACGCCGCTCAGGGCTACACGATGCTTTATCCGAAGTCCTGGACGATGCGGGAGGGCGGGGACAACACCAGCGAAGCGTACTTCACCGCCCCGACCGGCGAGTTCATCGAGGTCCTGGCCCAGGACAATCCCGAGTCCAAGCCGCTGATGGACTGGTATCTCGCGCAGTCGCCCGGCGTGAAGAGTTCGGAGGTCCAGATGTTCAAGACCAAGCAGGGTTATGACGAGATCCTCAGCCCCGACCGCTTCACCGCTTTCGTCGGCATCGGCAGCAAGGTATTCGTGGTCAGTTATAACCTCGGCGACCAGGTTGAGATCCGGTTCCGGACCACCTTCAGCATGATGGTCACCAGTTTGGAAAAGACGCCTCAATAAATAAGCTTAAATAAGCGGACGGCCGGCCTTAAAGCCGGCCGTTTTCATTTGCTTTAATGTGCGCTATGATTCAGGCGTATGGTGACAGCCGACGTTTCCGGCCGCCCGTCCGCCGGCATGAGCCGAAAAACGATCGCCAAACTGGCGGAGATCGCGCTGAAGCGGGCGCATCGGAACGGCCGCCATCATCTGTCGGTATCTTTGGTCGGTCCGGCGGAGATCGCCCGGTTGAACCGGCGCTTCCTGGGCCATGACCGCGTGACGGACGTCCTGTCGTTCGGCTACGGGCCGAAGGGCGCCGTCGCGCCGCCCGGCGCGCCGGTCGAACTCGGCGAGATCGTCATCTGTCCGGAGCAGGTGCGCCGCCAGGCCCGCCGTCTCGGCCGCCCGTTCCGGCTTGAATTCGGACTGATGGTCATCCACGGCGTGCTGCACCTGATCGGCTTCGATCATGACACCCCCAGGCGAGAAGCCCTGATGTTCGGCCTCCAGCAGGACGCCCTCGTCATGGCCGGCCTGCTCTGAAACCTATGGTGGACCTCGGAAAATTGGCCAACAGCTTCCGCTACGCCGCCCGCGGCGTGGCCCGGGTCGCCCATGAGGAGCAGAATTTTCGCATTGAACTCTGGATCGCGGTCGCCGTGGTCGCCCTGATGTTCATCTTCAACCTGACGATCACCGAGCGCTCGATACTTTCCCTTGCGATTATTTTGACGCTCGTGCTAGAATTGATGAACAGTATTTTTGAACGGATGGTCGATCTGCTGAAACCGCGCATCCATAATTACGTCGAGGACATCAAGGATATCATGGCTGGCACCGTCCTCGTGGCCTCGCTCGGCTCCCTTCTCATCGGCATCCTGATCTTCTGGCCGCACTTCTCCCGCCTGTTCGCCGGATGATCGCTTTAGTATGTCGCAAGACTCGTTATTCGCCGGCATTGATATCGGTTCGACCGCGGTCCGCATCGCGGTCGGCCAGAGGCTGCCCGTCGGCGACAAGCTGACCGTGCACATCATCGGCGCCGCGGAAATGCCCGCCGAGGGCATCAATCGCGGCGTTATCAATTCCATCGAGGACGCCGTGTCCTCGGTTTCGGCCTGCGTCGAGAAGGTCGAGCGGCTGACCGGCGCGCCGGTCGAGTCCGCCTGGGTCTCCATTTCCGGCGCCAACGTCACGACGCTCGCCAGCAAGGGCGTCGTCGCCGTTTCCCGCCCTGACGGCGAGATCCGCGAGGACGACGTCGAGCGGGCCCTGGACGCCGCCCAGACCGTCGCCACCCCGGTTAATTTCGAGATCGTCCACGTCATCCCCCGGACCTTCGTGGTCGACGGCCAGCCCGGGATCAAGGACCCCGTCGGCATGACCGGCGTCCGGCTCGAGGTCGACACCCAGATCATCCAGGGACTGTCCGCCCACATCAAGAACCTGACCCGCTGCGTCTACCGCACCGGCGTTAACATCGAACACCTGGTCCTCGGCGTCCTGGCCGTGGCCGACGTGGTCACGACCCCCCGGCAGAAAGAGCTGGGCGTGGCCGTCGTCAACATCGGCGGCGCCACCACCACCCTGGCGGTCTTCGAGCAGGGCGATCTGCAGCACGTCGCCACCCTGCCGATCGGCGCCGATCACATCACCGCGGACATCGCCATCGGCCTTCGGACCTCGATCGACATCGCCGAGAAGGTCAAGCTGACCTCGGCCTCGGCCCTGCCCAAGGACCTGACCAAGAAGGAGGAGATCAACCTGCGCGAATACGGCGCCGACGCCGACGAGATCGTGTCCCTGAAGTACGTCGCCCAGATCGTCCAGGCCCGGCTCGAGGAGATCCTCGAGAGGGTCGACAAGGAACTGAAGAAGATCGACCGCAGCGGCATGCTGCCGGCCGGCGTGGTCCTGACCGGCGGCGGGTCCAAGATCCCCGGTCTCGTGGAACTCACCAAGCAGAAGCTGCGCCTGCCGGTGTCGCTCGGCTACCCGATCGGCGTCACCAGCATCACCGACCGCGTCAACGACCTGGGCTTCACCACCGCCATCGGCCTGGTCCAGTGGGGGATAAACGAGAGCGGCGACGCGGCCGGCCGCAAGAGCGGTTTCTTCTCGCGCACGAATCCGATGGATAAAGTGGCCAAGCAGATCAAGAAGTGGTTCGGCGTGCCGGCACATTGATTTAAGGCGAAAAACGGCGGAATGGCCGACGTCGGCGGCGCGAGCCGGACGTCGGCATTTGATATCCGGCCCGCGTGAACATTTTTATTGTTCAATTCGCCTAATTTTCGCTTGACAGGGCCGCCTCATCTCTCGTACAGTTTCATCAGCAAATTTCGACTCATTATCAACAGCATCGACCGGACCGGTCGTGAAAAAATTTTTTCCACATATGGAAGTGAAGCCAGCGATCGAGACCTTCGCGAAGATCAAAGTCATCGGCATCGGCGGCTCCGGCGGCTCGGCCGTCAACCGCATGATCCAGTCGAAGATCAAGGGCGTCGAGTTCATCGCCGCCAACACCGACGTTCAGGCGCTCCATTATTCCCACGCGCCGGTCAAGATCCACCTGGGCAAGAGCCTGACCCGCGGCCTCGGCGCCGGCATGAATCCCGAGGTCGGCCGCATGGCCGCCGAGGAGAGCCAGAACGAACTGCGCGACGCGCTCAAGGGCGCGGACATGGTCTTCATCACCTGCGGTCTGGGCGGCGGCACCGGCAGCGGCGGCGCCCCGATCGTGGCCGAGATCGCCAAGGACCTGGGCGCGCTGACCGTCGCGGTCGTCACCAAGCCGTTCGGCTTCGAGGGCGCGCAGCGCCGCAACATCGCCGACAAGGCCCACGGCGACCTCTGCGACAACGTCGACACCATCATCACCATCCCCAACGACCGCGTCCTGCAGATCGTCGACAAGAAGACCTCGCTCCTGGACGCTTTCGAGACCGTCGATGACGTCCTGCGCCAGGGCGTGCAGGGGATCTCCGAGCTGATCACCGTTCCCGGCCTGATCAACGTCGATTTCGCCGACGTCCGCGCGATCATGAACGACACCGGCACCGCCCTGATGGGCATCGGCAAGGCCTCCGGCGAGAACCGGGCGGTCGAGGCGGCCAAGAATGCCATCTCCAGCCCGCTCCTCGAGGTCGCGATCGACGGCGCCAAGGGCATCCTCTTCACCATCACCGGCGGCGCCAAGCTCGGCATGCACGAGGTGTCCGAGGCCGCCAAGGTCATCACCGGCAGCGCCGACGAGAACGCCAAGGTCATCTTCGGCGCGGTCATCGACGAGGCCATGAAGGACGATATCAAGGTCTGCGTCATCGCCACCGGTTTCGACGGCGACCGCAAGCCCCTGAACATGGAGAAGCGTTCGTCCGAACCGGTCTCCTATTCGGCCAACCGGTTCCTGAAGCGCGACGTGTCCGAACCGGCCAAGCCGGCGGCGCCGGCCGCGTCCAAGGCGCCGAAGATCGAGACCGTCGAGGCCCAGACCGAGGAGGCGGCCAAGCCGTTCGTCAAACGGGTGCTGGCTGGCATCAAGGAGCCCCAGCTCGAGACCCAGGCGGCGGCCGGCAGCACCGAGGAGGACCTCGACATCCCGGCCTTCATCCGCCGCAAGATGATGTGATCCGACTGGCGCGGCGGCCGCGAGGCCCCGCGCCTTTTGCTTTCCAGCCATGAACTGTCCGGTCTGCGACTGCACCGAAACCAAGGTCGTCGATTCCCGCGTCAGCGGCGACGGCTTTAGCATCCGCCGGCGGCGCGAATGCGAGAAGTGCCAGAACCGGTTCTCGACGCTCGAGGAGGTCGAGCTCCTCGACCTGACCCTGACCAAGCGCGACGGCCGGCGCGAACCGTACCTCAAGGAGAAGCTGGAGGCCGGCCTGAAGAAGGCGTTGGAGAAGCGGCCCTGTCCGCCGGAGCGGTTCAAGGCGCTCGTCGGCGCCATCGAGCGCGACATCCAGAAAAAGAAGAAGGACGAACTGCCGACCGGGGAGATCGGGGAGATCGTCATGCGCCACCTGCGCCGCTTCGACCCCGTGGCCTACCTGCGTTTCGCCTCCGTCTACCGGTCGTTCGAGGACATCCGCAATTTTCAGGAAGAACTGGACAAGATCGGCGCCAAAAAGCCGGCCCGCTGACCCGCGGGCGGGGCTGAGAGGGGGCGGTTCCGGCCGCCGCCTTTTTTTGTTATAATTAAGGCGGTATCTGAATTCGACAGCCGGCCCTATTTTTTATGCGACAGAGCAAGCGAACCAAGATCGTCTGCACCATCGGACCGGCCTCAAATAAGCCGGAAACGCTGCGGGAAATGGTGACGGCCGGCATGAACGTGGCGCGCCTCAATTTCTCGCACGGCACGCACGAGGAGCACGCCGAACTGATCAAGAAACTGCGGGTCCTGTCCAACGACACCGGCGAGCCCGTGGCCATCCTCCAGGACCTACAGGGTCCCAAGATCCGCGTCGGCAACCTGCCGGCGGAGGGCGTCAAGCTGGTGGCCAAGACCAAGGTCACGCTGTCGACCGACCCGGCGGCCAAGCTGCCGCTCATCCCGGTCGGCTACGCCAAGCTGCACGAGGACGTGAAGAGCGGCGACCGGCTGCTTCTCGACGACGGCCTGATGGACGTGGTCGTGACGCTCGTGGCCGGCCGCGAGATCACCTGCGAGGTGGTCACCGGCGGCACCCTGACCTCGCACAAGGGCATCAACCTGCCGACGGCGACCCTGTCCATCCCCGCCATCACCGAGAAGGACGCCGACGACGTCCGGTTCGGCGTCGAACAGAACGTCGACTGGGTCGCCCTGTCCTTCGTCCGTTCGGCCAAGGAGGTCTACGACCTGCGCTATCTGATCAAGGAGCATCAGTCCAAGCTAGGCGCCGGCTACGCCTACCTCAAGCCGATCCGGATCGTGTCCAAGATCGAAAAGCACGAGGCGGTCCGCAACATCGACGAGATCGTCGAGGCCTCCGACGGCATCATGGTCGCCCGAGGCGACCTGGGCATCGAGATGCCGGCCGAGGAGGTGCCGCTCATCCAGAAGCGGATCATCGACAAGTGCCGGAGCGCCGCCAAGCCGGTCATCGTCGCCACCCAGATGCTGGACTCGATGATGCGCAATCCCCGGCCGACCCGCGCCGAGGTCTCCGACGTCGCCAACGCCGTCATCGACCACACCGACGCGGTGATGCTCTCCGGCGAGACGGCCAGCGGCAAGTACCCGGTCGAATCGGTCGAGACCATGGCCCGGATCATCCGCGAGACGGAGGCGTCCAAATACGACGATACCGACGACGAGCGCCGCGGCAACCTGGCGCCGGACATCGAGGAGGCGGTCTCGGGCGTGGCCAACATCCTGGCCCGCGACACCAAGGCCAAGCTGATCCTGGTCGCGTCACTCTCCGGCGACACCGGCCGCGTGGTCAGCCGCTACCGCCCGGAACTGCCGATCGTCGTGGCCACGGACGCCGAACGCGTCCGCCATCAGCTGAACCTCTCCTGGGGCGTCGTGCCCTTTATCCTGCCGCGCTGCAACACGGTCGAGGAGCTGGTCGACCGCTCCATCGGCTATCTCAAGCGCGCCAAGATGGTCAAGAAAGGCGAAACGATCATCGTCGTCGCCGGCGAACCGGTCGGTTCTTCCGGCGGCGTGAACCTCGTCGAAATAAAGACCGTAAAGTGACCGGCCGGCGAAACGGCCCGGATGAAACTCCTATGGCAAAAGGCAAAGCTGCGGCGCCGGCCCCGGCGTACGCGAAGTTCTTCGACGAGATCGACATGAAGGACGTCGCCTCGGTCGGCGGCAAGAACGCCTCGCTCGGCGAGATGTTCCAGAACCAGACCAAGCGCGGCATCCCCATTCCGGGCG
>JBAIWZ010000037.1:0-2672 GCA_037916955.1 Acutalibacteraceae bacterium
TGCTAACACGGCCCGGATCTGGTCCGAGCCGCGTCATTCTAACTTGGGTGAAACGTTCTGGCCAGCGCCATCAGGGTGTGTTTTTGGCCGGTTCCGGGAAGAGACTGGCGTCCGTGGTCAGCGCCCAGCTCAGCTGCTTGTCAAACTCGAACCGCCCGCCGGCCCATTGATAGGCGCTTACCGAAGTCGACCAGCTGCTCCCGAGCGTGCCGGTGCCGGACAGCTGCCGTTCGGTCCAGATCGCCTCCGGCGCGCCGTCGTTGTCGGCGTCGCGGACCTCGAACGCGTCGACGCCGCCGCTCACCGATCCCTGCAGGAACGCGGCCGCGACCACCTGTCCGCCGCCGTCGACCAGACTGTCGATCTTCAAGCCGTTGCCGTCGCGCGAGATGAACAGGATCAGGTCGGGCTGGCCGGAGGCCTTGAGCGTCGCTTGGATCGCCTGACCCGCGCCGTCGAAAGCCTGATCGCTGAGCCGCGGCACGTCCCTGTAATTCTCCGCCACGGACAGCATGTCCGCGAAGCGCAGGTTGCCCGTGATCTCGTAACGCGAATCGGTCTGGCTCCAGGCCACCAGAGCGGCCTGGGACGACGCGCCGTCGGAATAACCGACGACGTAGGACGGCTGCGGCAGGTCGGGCAGCCTGACGACCGCCTGATCATTGGTCAGCCATTTCGGCTGCAGGGCCGAACGATAGTCGGCCGCGCCGGCGTTCTCCAGGAATGAGCGCCGCGGGCTCGACAAGCCCTGGAGGAGCAGGGCGGCCAGCACCAGGGTCAGCGCCAGGCCCAGGAACAAAAAAAGCGGCCGAAGGGACGGTTTCTGGCGTTTCTTGAACAGCCGGCGGAACATAATTTATCGATCAAACCCGCAGGTAGCGGGCGGTGGCGATCTTGGTGGCCATGAGCGACATCAGGCCGACGACCAGCACCTGCAGGCCGAAGATCGGCAGGAAATTGACGCGGTAATAGCCGATCAGGTCGACGGTATCCATGCCGAAGAATTTCTGGACGTACGGCTGCGCGAAAGCGACGGCCGGGATGACGACGGCCGCGGCGACCGCCAGCGACAGCAGGCTCCAGATCAGGGCGCTGACGTAGAACGGCCCGCGGATGAAGCCGTTCGACGCGCCGACCAGGCGCATGATGCCGATCTCCTCGCGATGCGTGTAGATGGAGACGCGGATCGTGTTGAAAACGATGAGCAGCGTGATCAGGCCGAAGATCAGGCTGGCGCCCAGGCCGAACCACTCGATCTTGTCCGAGATCGCCTGGACGCGGCTGATCATCGCCTGGCGGTCGTCGAAGTCGCGGCCGTCGATCAGGCTGGCGAACAGCGGCTCGTCGAGCGCGGACAGGATCTTCGGATAGTCCTCGATCTTGCGGGCCTTGATGATCAGCGTCGAACCGAAGGGGTTCGCCCCGATCTCCCCGAGCGACTGGATGACGGTCTCGTCCGTCTTATACAGGTCGGAGAACATCTCCAGGGATTTCGACGGCGAGACGTACTCGACGTCCTTGACCTCGGGCAGGCTCAGGAGCGAGATCTTCACCGTCTGTACCCGGCTCTCTTCGATCTCCGGCTTGAAGTGCACGCTGACGTCGATCTTGTTCTGGACCGCCGTCAGGGCGACCTTGCCCAGGACGTTGATGACGAGGAGGATGTTGACCGAGACCAGGGTCAGGATCAGGACGCTGATCGTCGCGACCGAAAGCCAGACGTTGCGGTAAAGGTCCTGGAAGGAGAATTTGATGACGCGGAGAAATGACACGGCGCTCATAGCACGTATTTCCCTTCCTCGTGATCGGCCACGATCATCCCCTTGTCGATGGTGATGACGCGGCGGTGCAATTCGTTGACGACCTCGCGATTGTGGGTGACCAGCACCACCGTCGTGCCGAACTCGTTGATCTTCTTGAGCAGGTCGATGATCTCGCGGGTGTTCAGCGAATCGAGATTGCCGGTCGGCTCGTCGGCGACGATGATCTTCGGCCGGTGGACCAGGGCGCGGGCGATGACGACGCGCTGCTGTTCGCCGCCGGAGATCTGGCGCGGATAGCGGTCGGCCTTGTCGACCAGGCCGACGATCTTCAGCGCCTGCGGCACGATGCTCTTGATCTTCCGGGAGCTCGCTCCGCAGACCTCGAGCGCGAAGGCGATGTTCTCGTAGACGGTCTTCTTGGGCAGCAGCTTGAAATCCTGGAAGACCACGCCGATCTGGCGGCGCAGCAGGGGGATCTCGGAATTCTTGATCGAGGAGATGTCCCAGCCGCCGATCACGATCTGGCCCTTGGTCGGCTTTTCCTCGGCGATCAGGAGTTTGGCAAAAGTGGTCTTGCCGGTGCCGCTCTGGCCGACGACGGACACGAACTCGCCGGGCTTGATGTGCAGGTTCACGTTCTTAAGCCCGACGACGTCCGGCGGATAGGTCTTGGTGACGTTCTTGAAACGGATCATGCGTTCTGATGCTCCCGCTCGATGCCGATGGCCGAAGGGGCCGGCGGGCTTGATAGTGCCTTAACCCAAGTATATAATAGTTCAGGCAATTGAAAAAGTCCCGGCTTTCAGGTTAAATTAGGTAGCGCTGGGGACAAAAAATAAGCGTGCGCAGGCGCCCGAGTGAGTATACCCGCTCCATAAAAAATAAACGGGTCCCGTGCGGGTATAGTAC
>JBAIWZ010000038.1:0-7854 GCA_037916955.1 Acutalibacteraceae bacterium
CCGTCGCCGGCGTCTCGCCGGATAAGGCCGGCAAGGCCTCGGTCAAGCTCTCCTGCATCTGCAAGCAGGCGACCAACGGCACGACACCCGATGCTTTCTGCGACAGCCTGACCAAACCCGTTCCGGCCAATGAACCCGATCATGACCTCGGCTGCGACAACAACGGCTGCTGCGATACGCCGCCCGCCATCGTCAACGCCTATCCGACCAGCGGCAACGCCTGCCGGAACACCGTCGTGCGCGTGCCTTTTGACCGGGCCGTCGATTTCGCCTCCGTCAACGGCAACCTCATCGTCGGTCAGCTGCTTCCGAGCGGCGAAACTTGCGGCAGCATCTGCGACAACGATCCGACCAAGGCCTGTTCGACCAACGACGACTGCGGCGGCGGGACCTGCTCCAATTCCCAGCTGCCGGCCCTCGCCGGAGCGGCCCCGCTCCAGGGACAGACGATCGCCAGACAGTCGGTCTGGTCCTCGATCTGGCACAAGATCGTCGCTTTCGTCCGCGGGCTGTTCGTCAAAGGCGCGTCGGCCGCGGCCGACGTCTATTGCCGCGTTCCCGGCCGGGTCGATCTGCTCGGCAGCAACACCGTCTACTTCTATCCGTCTAACGCGTTCCGCGCCAGCACGATGCACCGCGTCTGGGTCAGGGGCCGCACCGGCCAGCGCGCGGCGGGGGACAACGGCATCAAAGGCGCCAGCGGCGTCGCCCTGCAATCGACCTACAGTTTCGATTTCACGACCCGCGCCGACCTCTGCAAGATCGACTACGTGACCATCTCTCCCCAGTCGCACCTGTTCACCGCGGCCGAAGACCTGGGCGGACCGGGTACCCCGGCCGACCTCCTGGACGGCGACCAGGACTTTCAGGCCCACGCCCATCCTTCCGGCGACATCGCCGACGCCGAGATCTGCTCCACGCCGGAATACTCTTTCAGCTGGGAATGGAGCGAGCCGCCGGCGGCTCCCGCCGAAGGCTTCAGTCCGGAGGCGGTGATCGAGCTGGCGTCGACGAGCAGCCAGCCGGCGCCGGGCAACGGCATCTGCGAGTTCCTCGGCGTCTGCCGGAGCGATAAGACCACGGTCTGCGCCGGCGATCCGCAGCATCTGAACAACAGCCTCTGTCCGCAGGCCGATTGCGGCATCTTCGAAGATCCGCAAAGCGCCGACTGCGCGGTCGATCTGACCAAGCCGGGAGCGCCGAACGCGACCAAGAAGGTCTGCGGCAACGGCATCTGCGAGTCCGAGTCCGGCTACGTCGAAACGGCCGCGGGCGCGGGCGGGACGATCAGCTGTCCGCAGGACTGCGCCGTGCCTCCGCCCCAGAAGAGCGTCGCCACCGTCAAGGTCAGGACCGAACCCAAGCCGGCCTATCCGGGCAACGGGGAGTCCATGGTCGAGGTTTCGGCGGATATCACCGAGGCCGGACCGAACGGACCGGTGCAGACCAAGATGTCGGCGTCGGCCGACGTCACGGTCATGCTCTGCAACGAGCCGTGGCCGCGCCGCCGGAGCTGCGGCGAGGTCAATGCCGGCCACCTGCCCTGGGACAAGGGTTTCAATCTGTCCTGCACCAACACCTCGGACCTGGTCTGGTTCCCGTTCTACGACCCGCAGACCAACGTCTCCTTCTATTACTGCCGGGCCGGAGCGCCGGGCGACAAGACCGGGGCCGAGCTGCCCGCCTTGAACGAGGAAAAGCTGATCAGCATCCTCCCCGGACGGCCGGACATCCTGCGCGAGTACCTGTTCACCTATGACACGACGCTCGGACCGACCTGCGCCGGAGCCTGCTCATGGAGCGGCAACGCCCTGGGTCTGCGCATCCTGACGAACGGCAACCACGAGAGCGTGGCCGACTGGTACCTCGATCAGGGCTTCCACGGCTCGGCCGAACCCCTGCAGGTCGACGGTTATGATTCGATCAAGGACGGCCGGACCGTCTACGTCAACGCGGCCGCCATGGGCGCGACCGGCGCGCTGTACACCAACGTCAACGTGCTGTCCTATTCCGACGGCGCGGCGCCTGAAACCGTCAACATCTTCGACCAGATAATCGCCAACATCAACGTCAACCGCAACATCAAGGAGCCGGCTTACTGCATCAACGGCGACGGCACCCAGATCGTCGTCAACGGCGGCGTCCTGGGCTGCAAGGCGGACCGCGAATGCCGCGTCGACGACAAGGGCGCTTTCGACAGCACCCGCGCGAACGCCGTCTGTCTGGCCAACAAGGCCAAACTCATCCGCGACCTGAAGCGCTGGTCCGATCTGAGCAAACTTCAGCAGTCGATCCTGGCCTCCAAGGCCTCGACCGGGTCCTACCCCAAGCTCGAGGCCGGGACCTTCCTGCGCGCGCGGACCAACAGCGGCTGGCCTTCCTGGAACGCCGTGCTCGGCCCGGCCTTGTCGACGCCCCTGCCGTCCGACCCGATCAACGGCTACGGCCAATGCAGCTCGCCGACCTACAATTTCGACCAGGCGACCTGCTGGGATTCCAAGGCCAAGGTCTATTCCTGCCCCGCTGGTTCCCACGTCTATGAATTCCAGAGCGTCGGCGGCAGCGATTTCGTCCTGAATGCCGACTTTGAATCGACGCTCTGCGGCGCCTACGCGACCTCGGCCACCTGTAACGCCCAGGCCGGCTTCTGCAACTGGGTCGGCGGCGCCTGCAAGCGGATCACCGGCGTCAAGTGGGCGGGCAACAACTGCATCGAGATCCTGAACTCGCGGGGCTGCTCGCTCCAGCGGGACATGCCCTGCACGAGCACGTCGCAATGCAGCGCCGCCGGCAAAGGCGTCTGCATCTCGGTCTGCACCGACCCCTGCCACTGGGACGACTACGGCGTCTACGGCTGCCAGATCAAGGACAGCGGGAACATGAGGTGGGCCGGCGTGAACGCCGATACGCCCAACTGCCAGTCGCAGGTCCTCGATGCCACCCAGATCTGCGGGGACGGCATCGTCCAGCACAAGAACGCGCCGCAGTGCGCCGGAAAAGACGCCATCCAGTGCGGCCAGGATCCGTCCTGCCAGTGGGACAACCCCGGCGCGATCGTCGGCGTCCCCGGAGCTTACGGCCTCTGCATTCCGGCGGGCGAGATGTGCGAACCGAATTCGCCGCCGGACATCGACAACAATTGCTACGTGACCACCTGCCGCTACCGGACGGACAAGTTGTGCGGCCAGAACGGCGCCGAGGGCGGTCCGCCGGACCAGTCGAAGTGCGAAACGGCGGACGGGCCGTGCGAACAGCGGATCGGCAGCCGGCAGCGTCTCTGCACCACCCGGTGCCTGTGGGGCGCGTACGGCGCCTGCGTCGCCGGCTATTGCGGCGACGGACACGTCCAGTCGCCCGAGGTCTGCGACGACGGCTCGCTCAACGGGACCTACGGCCATTGCCGGACGGACTGCAAAGGTCCGGGACCGGGCTGCGGCGACGGGGTCAAGCAGCCGAACGAGACCTGCGATTGCGGTTCCAAGAACGGCACGACCCTGAACGGCGCCTATCATTTTAACGCCGCACCGACCTCCTCGGCCGAGTCTCCGAACTGCGCCGACGCCAACTCGGACGCCGTGAACGCCGCGTCCTGCTCCTGGAACTGCGCCGGCGCCGGCCCCCGCTGCGGCGACGCGGTCGTCAACGGCAACGAGGAATGCGACGGCGGCACCCAGACGTCCAGGGCGGTCTGCTCGGTCAGCGATCCGTACAAGCCCTGCAATGCCGACTCCGAATGCCCGGCCAACACCTGCGTCGACACGAACACCAACGGCGGCGCTCACTGCAGCGAGGACGGCAATTCCTGCTCCAAGGACAGCGATTGCGCTCAAAACAAATGCACGACCCTGTGCGATCCCACCCACCCCGAGCGTCAGTGGGTCAGGAGCTGCGGCACCAACGATCCCGGCTTGAAGACGGATGACGTGCCCCAGGCTTCGCCGTCGCTCAGCAACGGCGCCTGCATGTGGACCAAGCTGGTCCAGGGCAAGACCTGCACCGACATCGGGTTCTGCGGCAATGGCGTCAAGGAGACCGGCGAGGAATGCGACTCCGGGGCCAGCACCGACAATCACGGCTCCTGCATCATCGATCCGATCAACAACGTGATGTGCAAGAACGCCCGCTGCGGCGACGGTTACGTGCAGTTCGGCAAGGAACAGTGCGACGCCGGCGTCGACAACGGCAAGAAGTGCCAGCCCGACTACGGCCGGCCCTGCACTTACTGCAAGGCCGACTGCACCTTCGGCACGGTCTCGGGAGGTTTCTGCGGCAACGGCATCGTCGAAGACCGCACCTACGTGCCGCCGGGCCCCGAAGAGTGCGACGGTCCGCTCGGGGTGGAGGACTGGATCTGCGTCAGCACCAAGCCGGAGCACCAGCCCTTCGGCTGGCAGACGGGCGCCGCCCTTTGCGCCGGCAAGACCTGCACCCGCGCCTGCGAGGACCTGGATTCCAAGCCCTGTCACAACCAGGGCGACAACACCGACAGCGACCAGTTCTTCTACTGGTGGAACAACGGCATCGTGCAGCAGCCGGACAACTGGTTCAATCCGACCCTGCATCTTTACGAGGACTGCGCCGAACTGAGGACCAGCGACGGCCGGTGGAACGACCTGGTCTGCAGTTCGAAAGACACGGCCGACCGGGGCGTCTGCGACAACATGACGGTCACCGGCTCGGGGTTGAGCTGGGACCAGGCGAAAACCGCCTGTGAGACCCAGGGCAGCCAGCTCGTGCACGTCACCGACATCATCAAGAACGAACAGGCCCGCCGGGCTTGCGAGAACGCCGGCAGCACCCACTGCTGGATCGGCGCGAACGACGTGGCGACGGAAGGCAAATGGGTCTGGGTGAACACTCATCCGGCGCCGGCCCCGAGCAGTTCTTCCCCGACGGTCTGGAAAGACAAGTACGGCGACGTGCACCAGACGATCCTGCTCGATTCCTGCGATCCCGACGCCGACAATGACGGCGTTCCCCTGGCAGCCGGCGACTGCGACGATAAGGATCCGAAAACGCATCCGGCGTACGCCGGCCAGGTTCCCGACCCGGATAACAAGCTGGTCAGCTTCAACGTCGCCGAAGCGCCTGAGATCTGCGACGACAAGGATAACAACTGCAACGGCGTCGTCGATGAATATCTGGAGCGCCTGCACGGCAAAGTGACCGTCGGCGGCACCGGCGCGGCCATATCCGGCGCCTCGGTCCAGGTCTTCTGCGGCAACCCGGCCGGGGCCGAACTGGCCGGCGTAGGCACTACGACCACGGATTCGAGCGGCAATTACGATGTGACGGTGAGCGTTAAGGATTGCGCCGAGTCGAAGATGACCCTCAGGATCACGGTCTCTTCCGGATCGTGTTACGGGCCCAGTCCGACCGATATCGCCGTCGACAAGATCGCGACGGACAAGGCCGGCGATTGCAAGTCCGGCGCGCACGACGTCTCCCTCGGCGAAAAGATGCTCATCACCGGCAACGTCAAGGACGCCCGCACCGGCGCCAGCGTTCCGGCCGGGGTCGCCGTGACGGCCTTCTGCAACGCCGAGGGCGGCACCGTGGCCGGCAGCACGACCACCGTGTCCGGCGGCGGGTACTCGATGACCGTCTTCAAGACCGGCTGCACCAAGTTCGTCGTCGTCGCCGGTTCGGACGCGTCGGGATCGACCTACTGCGCCACCAAGTCCGCCGCCGACGTGGCCCCGACGGCTCCCGGCGTCTGCGGCGGCACGGGCGCGGCCGGCAACATCATCGCGGCGCCGCGGCCCGCCGTCAATCAGCGCCTGTTCTTCATCCGCTGGGGCACCAGTCCGGCCGACCTCGACTTCTACATGAAGGCGACGGACTCCAATAAGATGGGTTACTACTTCGGCTACGACGCCTCCAGCCAGTTCGATTGGGATGTCGACGCCACCGGAGGCACCGGCCCCGAAACGATGACCATGACCTCGCAGACCGCCGGCCAGAAGTACAAGTTCTTCGTCAACCTGTACGGCTATAACAACCTGTCGGCCAACACCGTGACCTTCAGCGCCTATGACAGCGCCTGCGGCGAGCACATCGTGAAAGGCCCGACATCGGACCTGGTGTGCGGCAGCGCCTGCTCCGGCTCGAACTATTATTGGGTCGTCGGTACGCTCCAGGACGGCACGTTCACGGACATCAACAGCACCCAGGCCGGAATGCCGGGCAACCCGTAATCCCCCTAACCTCAGCGTCCTATGCCCGACGGAAATTACTCCGATTATTCCGACGGCGGCAACCGGAAAAAACTGATCATCGGCATCGGGGTCGCGGCGGTGATCGTCCTGACGCTGGCCGTGGGCGGTTACGTCATTTACCGCCGTTCGCATCCTCAGGAGGCGGCCGCGCCCGTGACCCAGACCGGCCCTGGCGCGATCAATGCCGCCGTGCCCGCGGGCGGCGTGACGGCAGCTCCGGGACAGGCCGTCCCGGCCGGGGGAAGCGCCGCGGCGCCCGCCGCGCCGGCGATCCAGCCCCCTGTGCCTTACGGACAGATCGAGGCGCTGACGGATGAGCAAAAGAAAGACATGGGCATCCCCGTCGATCAGCAGGTCATGTACAAGTACGTGCCCCCTGATCCGTCATCCGGGATGAAGGCGCCGGTGATGCTGCTGCTCGACGCTTCCGCATTGCCGCCTCCGCCCACGCCCCCCGCTCCGCCGCCGAAATCGCAGCACTGACCGGTCCATAAAATGACGGCCGCTCCGCTACCCGCGGGCGGCCGTCATCGGTTTTACCGGTAGAATGGAAGGCCAAATCATGCTATTATTAGTATAGATTGGCCGAGCGGCGTGGCGCCGCCGACTCCCAGATCGGACTGATTACGGCCAAAAATTAGCCAAAAAATCGCGGGTCAGCGTTGGTCCGCGAGCCAGTCTATGTTCGACAACGCCCAGGAGCCAGTGGACATCTTCGCCGAAGTGGATAAGCCGGCGCCGGCAGGTGCGGCCATGCCCGGACAGCCTGCGCCGCGAGTGCCGGTTCCCCCGCCATCCGCCGCCAGAGGGCCGTCACGTCTGCTTTTGGGCGTCATTGTCATCGTGGTCCTCGGCCTGGCCGGCGGGGGCTACTTCCTGTTCGCCTCCAAGAAGGCTCCGGCCCAATCCGTAGCGGTCAACGCCCCGACCAACGAAGCGCCGGTTTCCCCGACGCCGTCTCCCGCGCCAGCGCCGTCGCCGACGCCCGCGCCGACACCGGCCCCTGAACCCTCTCCCGCGCCGACACCGGCCCCTGAACCGCAGCCGACCTCGCCGATCTCTCCGCCCGAGCAGGCCACGGCGCCCGTCGACAGCGACGGAGACGGCCTGCCTGACGCGCAGGAACTCCAGCTGGGCACGAACCCGAACGCGGCCGACACCGATAACGACGGCCTCTCGGACCGCGAGGAGGTCCAGATCTGGAAGACCGATCCTCTCAAGCCCGACACCGACGGCGACGGGTTCCTCGACGGCCAGGAGGTCAAGGGCGGTTATAATCCGCTCGGTCCCGGACGGCTGCTGCCGGCGATCCCGCCTAAACAGTGATGTCCCAAGTCCATGGCCGCTGAAGATCCGAAAAATCCGCAGGGCAGCCTGGAGAAGCCGGCCGGTTCCGCGCCGTCCGCTTCCGAGCCGGTGATCCACGTGATACCGGACCAATTTTACGGCGCGGCGCTGAAGCGCAAGGTCCCCCTGGTCGAGCCCAAGAAACCGGCCGCACCGCCGAAACCGGCCGCGCCGCAGGCGCCCAAGCCGCCGGTGCCCCAGCCGCCGAAGAAGAAGGGGCGCGGCGGTTTGATCGTCGCCCTGCTGATCGCGCTCCTCGTCCTCGGCGGAGGCGGGGCCGCGGCCTATT
>JBAIWZ010000039.1:0-11345 GCA_037916955.1 Acutalibacteraceae bacterium
GCTTGAAGACCGCGACCTTGTCGATGCGGTTGATGAACTCCGGCCGGAAGAATTTTTCGAGCTCCTTCATCAGCAGGGAGCGGGTGTCGGCGACCTCGTCGGCGGTGACCTCGCCGCGCTGTTTCGAGGAGAAGCCGATGGCGGGTTCGGCCAGCTGGGCCGCGCCGACGTTCGAGGTCATGACGATGATCGAATTCTTGAAATTGATCTTGCGGCCGGTGGCGTCGGTGATGTGCCCGTCCTCGAGCATCTGCAGGAGCAGGTTGTGGACCTCGTCGTGGGCCTTCTCGATCTCGTCGAAGAGGACGACCGAGTGCGGCTTGCGCTTGATGGTGTCGGTCAGTTTGGTCCGTTCCTTGTAGCCGACGTAGCCGGCCGGCGCGCCGATCAGTTTGGAAATGTTGAAGCCCTCGGCGAATTCGGACATGTCGATGCGCACGAGCGCCTCGGGATCGTGGAACACCGTCTCGGCCAGCGCCTTGGCCAGCTCGGTCTTGCCGACGCCCGAGGGGCCGACGAACAGGAAGGAGGCCAGCGGGCGGTTCGGGTCGGCGATGCCGGCCTTGGCCCGGCGGACCAGCTCGGCGACCGAGGCGACGGCGTCTTCCTGGCCGATGATCCGGCGGCGGAGCAGTTCTTCGAGCCTGAGCAGCCGCTCTTTCTCCACGGCCAGGAGGTCGGTCAGCGGGATGTTGGTGACGCGGGAGATGACCTCGGCCACTTCCTTGCGTCCGATCGAACCGACGACCGGCCGGACCTTGCCGGCGGCCTGGCGGTTCAGCGCCTTGATCTGGTTCTCGAGCTCCTTTTCCTTGGCGCGCAGCTCCAGGGCCTCGACGAAGTTCTCGCCGGCGACCGCTTTCTGTTTCTTGCGGGCGATCTTGTGCAGGTCCTCGTCGAGCGTCTTGAGATGGGTCGCGCCGGCCTCGTCGCTGTGGGCCACGCGGACGCAGGCCGCGGCCTCGTCGATCAGGTCGATGGCCTTGTCCGGCAGGAAGCGGTCGGTCAGGTAGCGGTCGGAGAGCGTCACGGCCGCGTCGATGGCCTCGTCGGTGATGGTCACGCCGTGGTAGGCCTCGTAGTTGGCGCGGAGGCCACGGAGGATCTCCCGGGCCGCGTCGAGCGATGGCGGTTCGACCAGGATGGCCTGGAACCGGCGCTCCAGGGCGCCGTCGCTCTCGATGGTCTTCTTGAATTCGGCCAGGGTCGTGGCGCCGATGCAGCGCAGGTCTCCGCGGGCCAGGGCCGGCTTGAGGATGTTGGCGGCGTCGAGCGAGCCGGAGGTCGAACCGGCGCCGGTGATGTTGTGCAGTTCGTCGATGAACAGGATGATGTCCGGGTTGTTCTTGACCTCGTCGATGATCTGCTTGACCCGGCCCTCGAACTCGCCGCGATAGATCGTGCCGGCGAGCATCAGCCCCAGGTCGAGCGAGAATATGCGCTTGCCGTTCAGCACGTCGGGCACGTCGCCGGACAGGATCTTCTTGGCCAGGCCTTCGACGATGGCCGTCTTGCCGACGCCCGGTTCGCCGAGGAGCGCCGGGTTGTTCTTGGTGCGGCGGCAGAGGACCTGGATGACGCGCTCGATCTCCTTGGCCCGGCCGACGACCGGGTCGATGCCTTCCTGGAGTTTGGGATTGGTCAGTTCGACGGCGAAGAAGTCCAGCGCCGGGGTCTTCGCCTTCGCCGGCCGGTGGGCCTTCTTGTCCGCCCGCGCCGGCTCTTCGTCGGCCGCCGCGCCCTTGGGCGCCTTGCCGACCTCGAAGGTCTCGGTGATCTCGGGGAATTTAGAAGTGCTCTTGAGGACGGTGTCCGCCTGGTTCCGCAGCTCGATGATGTCGATGTTCTGATCGGTCAGGATCGCTTCGACGGCGGGGGAGTCGATCTGAAGCAGGCCGGCGAGCAGGTGTTCGGTGCCGACGTAGCGGTGATCGTGGGCGTTGGCGGTCAGGACCGCCTTTTCGATCGCCCGCTTGGCGTCCGCCGACAGTTTCGGCGGCGCTTCGCCGGCCTCGGCGCCGCGGCTGGCGGCCATCTCGTCGGCCAGCCGGAGCATCCGCCGGATCTCCTCGGCGCTGATCGACGTCTTCTTCAGCAGCTCGCCGCCGATGCTGCCCTTCTGGTGCAGCAGCGCGAGCATCAGGTGTTCGGGGTTGATCGCCGGCGAGCCGAGTTCGACGGCCAGCGAGAAGGCCTTGGCCAGGCAGTTCTTCAGGTGGGCGGTGAATTTGTCGAGGATGTCCTGATGCATAGTGTCAGAGCGACGGACCGGCCATCTTTTCGAGGGCGGCGATGCGCGACTCGATCGGCGGGTGAGTGGAAAAGAGATTCATGATCGAATTGCCGGAGAAAGGGCTGGCGATGTAGAGGTGGGCGGTCGCCTCCGAGGCGCGGGCCATCGGCAGGTGCTCGGCCTGGATCTTGCGCAGGGCGTTGGCCAGGCCGTCGGGGTAGCGGGTGATGAGGACGCCGGAGGCGTCGGCCAGGTATTCGCGGCGGCGCGACACGGCCAGCTTGATCAGCGAGGCGACGATCGGCGCGAAGATGATCAGGACGAGGCCGATGATCGCCAGGCCGTCGCTGCCGCGCCCGCGCCGGCGACCGCCGCCGAAGAAGGCCGAGCGGAAGACGATGTTGCTGATGACCGAGATCATGCCGATGAGCACGATCACGACCGTCATCAGCCGGATGTCGTAGTTGCGGATGTGCGACAGCTCGTGGGCGAGCACGCCCTCGAGCTCCTCGTTCTGGAGTTTTTGCAGGGCGCCGACGGTCACGGCGATCGAGGCGTGCTTCGGGTCGCGGCCGGTGGCGAAGGCGTTGATGGCCTGGTCGTTGATGACGTGGACCTTGGGCATCGGCGTGCCGGTCGAGATGCAGAGGTTTTCGACCATCCGGTAGAGGTAGGGGTTGTCGGCCTCGGTGATCGGGATGGCGCCCGAGGTCAGCAGGGCCATCTTGTCGCCGGCGTAGTAGCTGGTCAGGGCGCTGACGACCGCGTAGCCGCCGGCGATGACGGTGATGGCGCCGCCGGTCTGGTAGTACTGGTCGATGAACCAGCCCAGGGTCACGACCAACGCCAGAAAGACGACCATGAGCACGGCCGTCTTTCGTTTGTTCGATTCGATGAAGTCGTAGGTCGTCATCGCGGGGAGATCGGTGGCTCGCTGTTGGCGGTCAGTGTTCGCGCTGACCGCCAGCCGCTGGTCACTGATCTTAGAATTTCACCTGCACGGCCTGCCGCTCCGCCTCGGCCGCCTCGAAGAACTCGTACTTCTTGAAGTTGAGGTTGCTGGCGATGAGGTTGTTCGGGAAGACCTCGATCTTGGTGTTGAAGTCGCGGACGTTGGCGTTGTAGAACCGGCGGGCCGCCTGGATCTTGTCCTCGGCGTCCTTCAGGTCGTCCTGGAGCTGGAGGAAGTTCTGGGAGGCCTTCAGGTCGGGATAATTTTCGGCGAGGGCGAAGAGAGATTTGAGCGTCTGGGACAGGGCGTTCTCGGCTTCGGCCCTGGCGGCGGCGCCCTGGGCGTTCATGGCCGCGGCCCGGGCCAGGGTCACCTTCTCGAAGGTGCCGGCCTCGTGGCGGGCGTAGCCTTTGACCGTTTCGACCAGGTTGGGGATGAGGTCGTACCGCCGCTTGAGCTGCACGTCGATGTCGGACCAGGCTTCCTGGGTCCGGTTGCGCAGGGTGATTAATCCATTGAATACGGCGATGATCCAGACGATCAGCACGACGATGGCTATGCCGACCAGGGTGAATATGAGGCTTACGGTGGTCATAAGACGTTTAAGGCGGCGACGGCCGCTTAATAAGTTGCCTTGTTAACCTGACGTACTATATTATAAATTATACGTAAACTTAAGCACACGGTCAAAGCAAAATTGTGCATATTTCCAGGCTATTTTTTGCCGGTAATTCACGCGCCTTATGAGCTTAAATCCGAAGATCTTCAAGGCTTACGACATTCGCGGCATCGTGCCCCAGGAAATGGATGAGGACGCCGCCTACCGCATCGGCCAAGCCGTGGTCAAGTTCACCAAGGCCAAGACCCTGGTCGTCGGCAAGGACATGCGCGAGTCCACCCCGAAGCTGTTCGAGGCTTTCGCCAAGGGCGCGCTGTCCCAGGGCGCGGACATCATCGACGTCGGCATGACCACGACGCCGATGTTCTATTTCGCCGTCGGCGATTACGAATTGCACGACGCCGGCGTGATGGTCACCGCTTCGCACAATCCCAAGGAGTACAACGGATTCAAGCTGGTCTACGGCGACGTCCAGCCGATCGGCGCCGAGTCCGGCATCTACGACCTGCGCGACCTGGCCCTGGCGGGGCCGTACCCGGCGCAGAAGGAAGGGCAGGTCGTCGAGACCTCGATCAGGGAGGCCTACCTCGACCGGGTCTTCCGCGGCGTCGACGTCAAAAAGATCAAGCCGTTCAATATCGTCGTCGACTGCGGCAACGGCATGGAAGGCATCATCCTGAAGGACGTCTTCGCCCGCCTGCCGCAGTGCAAGATGCACGGCATGTTCCTGGAACCCGACGGCAGCTTCCCCAATCACGAGGCCAACCCGCTGAAGGAAGAGACGCTCGACGCGCTGAAGAAGGAAGTGCGGGCGCGGAAGGCCGACCTGGGCGTGGCCTTCGACGGCGACGCCGACCGCATCGGCTTCGTCGACGAGAACGGCGAGATCGTCCGCGGCGACATCATGGAGGCGATCCTGGCGGCCCGGATCCTGGCGCGGCATCCCGGCGCGACCATCCTCTACGCCGTCAACCAGAGCATGGTGGTGGCCGAGGAGATCGAGCGGCACGGCGGCAAGGCGGTGATGAGCCGCGTCGGACACGGCGTGGTCAAGCCGCACATGCGCCGCGTGGACGCCGAGTTCGCCGGCGAGTTCTCGATGCACTACTTCTATAAGAGCTTCTACACCGCCGAGTGCACCGACCTGACCATGCTGCTCCTGCTGGAGATCCTGTCCGAGCGCGGGGTGAAGCTCTCCGAACTGGTCCGGCCGCTCATGCGTTACTGGCACTCCGGCGAGATCAATTCGCGCGTCGAGGACAAGGAAGGCGTCCTCGCCAAACTCGAGGAGACCTACGGCCACGAAGCGTCGGCGATAACCAAGATCGACGGCCTCAGGATGGACTTCCGCGACGAGGCCCGGCCGGAGGAAGACTGGTGGTTCAACGTCCGGCCGTCGAACACCGAGCCGCTGCTGCGGCTGACCATGGAGGCCAAAAATAAGGCTAAAATGGAGCAAAAAAGGGACGAACTGCTCGCCCTGATCCGCTCCTGACCGCAACGAAAAACCGCCCCGAGGGGGCGGATCAGGAAGAACGGATCGTTTCATTTTTGTCCGTCGGCGGCCGGCGGGTCGGGATACTTCAGCGCTGACGCCGCGAGTATGACCAGCAGGAGAGGCGCTCCGGCGAAGAGTGCGGTCGCCCAGATCTTCGTGAAGATGTCGACCGACAGCCAGCCGATCATGGCGCAGGCGACGAGGCGCGGTCCGAATTTTCCGGCCAGGCCCGACAGCGCGCTGAAGGCGACGGCGGCGAACAGGTAGAGGGCGAAGCTGACGATGATGCCCGGGCGGTCGCTGTGGGTGAGGCCGAAGTGCTCGGCCAGCGCGGCCAGTCCGCCGAAAGCCATGACCGCCGCCCAGACGCGGAAGAAGAAGGTCCACCCGAAAACGCTCCAGTACTTTTTCTTCGCGGCCCCGGCCGCTTCCCCGGTTCCCGGCTCTTCGCTCATCGCATGCCTCCTGTCCGAAAGAACGATAACGCCATATAATCAAGGTTCCCCTGTAAGGTCAAAGACCAGACGAAAGACGATATGATCGGCATTTTCGACTCGGGCCTCGGCGGCCTGACCGTGGTCAAGGAAGTTTTCCGGCAGCTGCCCGGCTACGGGGTGGTCTACTTCGGCGATACCGCCCGGATGCCCTACGGCAACAAGAGCCGCAAGATGGTCACGCGCTACGCCCTGCAGGACGCCGAGTTCCTGATCTCCAAAGGCGCCAAGGTCATCGTCGTCGCCTGCAACACCGCGTCGGCGCTGGCTTTCGGCGCGCTGAAACGGCGGCTCAAGGTGCCGGTGATCGAAGTGGTCAGCCCGGCCGTGGCCAGGGCCGCGGCCGACGGCGGCCGGCGCGTCGGCGTGATCGGGACGCGCGGCACGGTGCGGAGCGGCGTCTACGAATCCAAGATGCGGCTGGCCGCGCCCCGGGCCGAGGTCATCCCCCAGGCCTGCCCGCTCTTCGTTCCGCTGGTCGAGGAAGGCTGGCTCCGCCGGCCCGAGACCGCCTCCATTGCCAAGAGCTATCTCCGGCCGCTAAGCTTACGCCGGATCGATTCCCTGATCCTCGGCTGCACCCATTATCCGTTCCTGAAGCCGGTGATCCGGCGCGTCGTCGGGCCGCGGGTCCGGCTGATCGACCCGGCCCACGAGACCGTCCGGCGGCTCAGGGAGCTGATCGATTCCCGGCCGGACCTCCGCGCCGGGCTCCGCCGCACGACCCGGCACAGCTTCTACGTCAGCGACCTGACCGGCCAGTTCGCCTCGCTCGCGCGGCACTGGCTCGGCAACGATATTTCACTCCACGAGACCTCCCTCGAATGATCGCCACACTGCTCGTCCTCGTCATCGTCCTGTCCCTGCTCGTCTTCGTCCACGAGTTCGGCCATTTCGTGACCGCCAAACTCTCCGGCATCAAGGTGGAGGAGTTCGGCTTCGGTTTTCCCCCGCGCATCGCCGGTTTCAAGAGAGGGGAGACGGTCTACTCGGTCAACTGGATACCGCTCGGCGGCTTCGTGAAGATCAAGGGCGAATCCGGCGGGGACGCGCACGAACGCGACAGCTTTTCCTCGCGCAAGCCCTGGCAGCGGGCCGTGATCCTCTGCGCCGGCGTGGCGATGAACGTCGTCCTGGCCTGGTTCCTGCTGACGGTCGGCTACCTGATCGGCCTGCCGCAGGTGGCCGAGGACCTGCCGGCCGGCGCCAGAGTCGCCAACGCCAAGATCCAGATCTATTCGGTCCTGAAGAATTCGCCGGCCGACATGGCCGGGTTCCAGACCGGCGACGCGCTGATCGCGGTCGACGGCAAGCTGATCAGCGGCGTCGAGGATTTCCGCGCCTACACCGCCTCCCATGAGGGAGTGCCGGTCGCCGTGTCCGTGAGCCGCGACGGCGCCAGCATCGAACAGCCGGTCGTGCCCAAGAAGTTGTCCGAGACCGGCCAGCCCGGCATCGGCATCGCCATCGTCAAGACCGGCCTGGTGTCGTATCCTTTCTATCTGGCCCCGATCGAGGGCGCCGACGCGACCATCTCCTTCGTCCGCGAGATCTTCGTCGCCTTTTACGGCCTGTTCCGCGACCTGTTCACCTCGCGCGCCGTTAGCGTCGAGTTCTCCGGACCGGTCGGCATCGCCGTCCTGACCGCCGAGATGGTCAAGCTCGGCTTCCGCTACCTGCTCCAATTTACCGCTCTGTTATCGGTAAATTTGGCGGTCATCAATATCCTGCCTTTGCCGGCGCTGGACGGCGGCCGGGTCCTGTTCCTGGTGATCGAGAAGCTGCGGGGCCGCGCCGTGAGCGCCCGGATCGAGAACATGACCCATAACATCGGCTTCGCCCTGCTGATGCTCCTGGTACTCGTCATTACTTACCAGGATGTGGTAAAATTCGGCGACAAGATCAGGCAAACGCTTTCTTCCTTCCTTGGATTCTGATCGGCCGGCCCGGCCGGCGGCCAGCTATGCTGGACAAACTCGCGGAACTGAAAGGCCGCATCCTTTCGGCCCTCGCTGACGTGAAAAACCTGAACGCTCTGGACGAACTCGAGACCGCTTCGCTCGGCCGCAAGAGCGAGTTCGTTTTGTCGCTCAAGAGCCTGGGGTCGCTGGCGCCCGAGGAGCGGAAGACGGCCGGCCAGCAGGCCAACGAGATCAAGCGCGAGCTGGAATCGGCCTTCGCCAGGCGGCGCGAGGAGCTCCGGGCCTCGGCCTTCGAGAACCTGGCCGAGCAGGAATGGATGGACACGACCGTGCCGGGCGTCCGGCCGCCGCAGGGCCACCTGCACCTGACCAGCCTGGCCATCCGCGAGATCACGGACATCTTCAGCCGCATCGGTTTCTATCGCGTCCGCCATCCCGAGGTCGATTGGGACTGGTACGCCTTCGAGGCGCTGAACATGCCGCCGGACCACCCCGCCCGCGACGAGTGGGAGACCTTCTTCGTCGACGCGCCGGATCACCCGCGGCTCGGCCGCATGGTCCTGACGCCGCACACCTCTTCCGGCCAGGTCCGGGAGATGGAACGCCGGCAGCTGCCGATCCGGATGATCAGCATCTCCAAGTGCTACCGGCGCCAGATGGACGTCTCGCACGTCCCGATGTTCCACCAGTTCGAGGGCCTGCTCATCGACCGCGGCATCTCCGTCACCCACCTCAAGGGCGTGCTGGATTATTTCGCCCGGACCTTCTTCGGTCCGGACCGCAAGACCCGGCTCCGCCCGTTCCACTTCCGTTTCACCGAACCCAGCTTCGAGGTCGACATCTCCTGCGGCATCTGTCGCGGCACCGGCCGGCTGGAGGACGGGATGAAATGCCGCCTCTGCAAGGACGGCTGGCTGGAGCTCGGCGGCGCCGGCATGGTCCATCCGAACGTGCTCGCGGCCGGCAAGATCGACCCCGAGCAGTGGGGCGGTTTCGCTTTCGGCTGGGGCGTCGAGCGCACGATGATGATGAAGGCGGGACTCAAGATCCCGGACATCCGCGAATTATACAAAAGCGATCTTCGCTTTCTAACTCAATTTTAGGCGAGTGCTTATGCGCAAGTTAATGTTCGGCTTGGCGGCCGCGGTCTCCGCGCTGTCGCCCCTGGCGGTCCTGGCCGCCGATCCCAACTGGGGTTCCCGCGGTTCGAACTGGGGTTATTACGGCATGATGTACCCCTGGTACGGGATGAACTGGGCCGGCGGTTTCGGCCTGTTCGTCGCCTTTTTCGCCCTGATCTGCGTCGCCCTGTTCGTCCTCTGGGTCTGGATGCTCCTGGACTGCGTCAAGCGGGAATTCCCGGAACGGACCGCCTGGCTGGCCATCCTGGTCATCAGCCTGTTCGTCAGGATGTTCTGGCTGGCCGCCATCCTTTATTTCGTGCTGATCAAGATCAAGAACGTCGGCAAGCTGCCGCCCAAGGCGTGAACGCCGGGCGCCGCGGCCGCCCCTGAAGGACCGCAACGATCATGAACCTGCTGGCTTCGTACAACTGGATCCGCGACCACGTCGACGTCAAGGAGAACGCCGAGAGTTTCGCGCGCAAGCTTTCGTTGTGCGGCCCGTCCGTCGAGCGCCAGTACCCGCAGGCGCCGCTGTTCGAGAACATGGTCATCGGCAAGGTGCTGGCGGTCAATCCGCACCCGAACGCCGACAAGCTGCGCCTGGTCCGGACCGACATCGGCAAGCAGACCCTGGACATCGTCTGCGGGGGCTCGAACCTGACCGTCGGCATGAAGGTCGTCGTCGCCCTGGTCGGCGCCAAGGTGCGCTGGCACGGCGAGGGAGACCTGATCGAACTGAAGCCGGCGGAGATCCGCGGCGTTAAAAGCGAGGGAATGATCTGCGGGGCCAACGAGATCGGCCTGGCGGACGCTTTCCCGCACGCCGACAAGGAGATCATGGACGTGAGCTGGTGCAAATCCAAGCCGGGCACGTCCCTGGCCAAGGCGTTCGGCCTCGACGACACCGTCTTCGACATCGAGGTCACCACCAACCGGCCGGACGCGTTCTCGATCGTCGGCCTGGCCCGGGAAGCCGCGGCCATCCTCGGCGGCAAGTTCACCTGGAAGGAGCCGGTCATGCCGTCGCTGTCCAAGCAGGCCGCGGTGCGCGAACTCGCGGTCAAGAACCAGTCGCCGAAGCTCTGCGGCCGCTACCAGGCCGTGGTCATGGACAACATCACCGTCGGCCCGTCGCCGTGGTGGCTGAAGAACCGGCTGCGGCTCTCCGGCATCCGGCCGATCAACAACGTGGTCGACGTCACCAACTACGTGATGCTGGAGTACGGCCAGCCGATGCACGCTTTCGATTACGACAAGATCGCGGACAAGACCGTCGTCGTCCGGACGGCCAGGGCGGGGGAGAAACTCCTGACCCTCGACGGCCGGACGCAGGAACTCGGCGCCGACCAGCTGGTCATCGCCGATGCCGAAAAGCCGATGGCCGTGGCCGGCGTCATGGGCGGGGAGGACTCGGCGGTCCACGCGGACACCAAGACCATCGTCTTCGAGTCCGCGACCTTCGATCCGGTCTCCGTCCGCCGCACCGCCCGCGCCCTGAACCTGCACAGCGACGCCTCGCTCCGCTTCGAGAAGGGCCTGCCCGAGGAACTGACCACCGCGGCCCTGGCCCGGGCCGTGGAGCTCTGCCAGGAAGCGGCCTGCGGCCGGCTGGTCAGCCACGTCTTCGACACCGGGTTCGAACCGCACAAGAAGGCCAAATTCGTCTTCCGGCCGCAGAAGGCCGAGGAGATCATCGGGGTGAAGATCCCCAAGGCCCGGATGCTGGCCATCCTGAAGGCCCTGGGCTTCGGCGTGTCCGGCCGCATCGGCACCGCCAAGAACGCCAAATACGAGGTCGCCGTGCCCTACTGGCGCGAGCGCGACATCGAAGGCGAGCGCGATTTCGCCGAGGAGATCGCCAGGGTCTACGGTTACCACAACCTGCCGTCGGTCATCCCGTCGGGCGAGATCCCGGTCGTGCCGCCGAGTCCGATGCTCCGCCTCGAGGACGCCAGCCGCGACCTGTTCAAGGGCGCCGGCCATACCGAGCTGATCAGCTATTCGCTCGTCTCGCGCGAACTGCTGGAGCGCTGCGGCTTCGATCCGGCGGCCTGTCTGCGCCTGGCCAATCCGCTGTCGTCCGACTTCGAGTTCATGCGTCCGAGCCTGGTGCCCGGCGCGCTCCTGACCATCAAGGAGAACCAGGGGCTGTTCCCCGAGGGCCGGGTCTTCGAGACCAGCCTGGTCTACGAGCCGCGGACCGGCGACCTGCCGGAGGAGCGGTCGCACCTGCTGGTCGGGATATATTCGACGGACAAGGACCCGGAAGCGCGCTTCCGCGCCGTCAAAGGGGTCTTCGAGACGTATTGCCGCGGCGTCGGCCTGGAAACGGCCGAACTCCAGCCCATGAACCGCGACAGCAAGCTCTGGCACCCGGGCCGCAGCGCCCGGATCACCCTGGCCGGCCGGTCGGTGGGCGCCCTGGGCGAGGTCCATCCGGCGGTCCTGGGCCGCTTCGGCATCGACGTCGGCGTCTCCCTGCTGGAACTCGACCTGACCGCGG
>JBAIWZ010000040.1:0-3261 GCA_037916955.1 Acutalibacteraceae bacterium
GAGCGCTCCGAGGCATGAGGCCCGCCGTCGCTGGAACGGCGGGCCGTGCCCGCGAGACGGCGCGCGAGCGGCGTCATGAAACCAAAACGCCGGCCATTCGGCCGGCGCTTCAAACCAACAAATTTTATCCCGTCAGATCGCCATCGCGAGCGCCTCGGCCGCCGAGACCAGGGTCACGTTGCGCCAGCCCACGAGGCCGGCCGGGAACGGCATGGTGTCGGTGATGAAGACGCGGTCGAATCCGAGGCGGCGCACCAGTTTCGCGGCGTGTCCGGAGAAGACCGGGTGCACGACGCAGAGCATCAGCCGTTTGAAGCCCATCGACTTGAGCAGCTTGACCGTCTGGGCGACCGTGGCGCCGGTATCGAGCTGATCGTCGACGATCACCGCCGTCTTGCCGATCGGGTTGCCGAAACTCCGACGCAGCGTCAGTTTGCCCTTTTCGTCGCGGTACTTCTCGATCCAGAGGCGGCCGACCTTGCCGCCGATCGTCGCGGCGAACGAATCGGCGCGGCTGACCGCTCCGCGGTCCGGAGCGACGACGGTGAAGGCTTCGTCGTGCAGCGCGTCGCGCAGGCGATCGGCCATCGCCGGCACCATGCTGATCGAGGTGATCGGCAGCGGGGTGAATTCCAGCACGCGTTCGCTGTGGATGTCGGTGGTGACGATGCGGTCGACGCTCAGGCAGGCGACCAGCCGCAGCATCCAGTCGGCGCTGACCGGATCGCCTTCGCGGCGCTGCCGGTCCTGCCGGGCGTAGGCCATGTAAGGCAGGATCAGGTCGATGCGCTTGGCGCCGTTCCGGCGAAGGGTGTCGCAGAGGAGCAGGGTGCGGGCCAGGTTGTCGCCGGGCGGACCGACGCGGCCGATGACCACGGCGCGTTTTTCCACTTCGTGGACGCGCACGAAGAGCTCTCCGTTCGGGAAATTCTTCCAGGCGGCCAGATGTTTGACGCCGCCGGAAAGCCGCTTAAGCAAGGCCTTTTCCAGGGGACGAAGATCGGGAAAAGTGTAGACTTTCATGGTCGTTTGGCGCCGGAGCGCATCAGCTTGATGACCGTTTCGTCATCAACTTGTCCGAATTCATCATAGAACGAACCGATGGCCCAGAACAAGGCCGGCTTTTCCAGGATCACGGCCTCGTCGACCAGGCGCTCCACGACGGCCGCCGAGTCCGGCGGCGAGACCGGCACGGCGGCGATGACGCGCGCCGGCTTCTCGGACCGGACGGTCGCGATCGCGGCCCGGTTGGTATAGCCGGTGGCGATCCCGTCGTCGACGATGATCACGGTCCTGCCCGCCAGGTCGCGGGGCGGCAGTCCGGCGCGGTACAGGTCCAGCCGGCGCCGGGCCTCGGCCAGTTGTTTTTCGACGGCCTTCCCGACGTAGGCCTCGCCGGCCGCGGCGCGTTCCTGTTCGTTCCAGACCGCGTGGCCGGACTCGGTCAGCGCGCCGATGGCATATTCCTCGTTGCCGGGCGCGCCGATCTTCCTCGGGACGACGATGTCGAGCGGCGCTTTCAGGGCGTCGGCGACGATGCGCCCGAGCACGACGCCGCCGCGCGGCAAAGCCACGACCACGACGCCCTTCCGGCCGGCGTACTGCCTGAGTTTTTCCGCCAGCCTGCGGCCGGCGTCCTCGCGGTCCTTGAATGGCATAAGTGCTGGAGTTCGGGAGTGCTGAAGTGCGAAGAAGATTTATCTCCCGTACTCCAGTACTTCAGAACTCCCTACTTCATGACGAACCGATACGGCTTCTTCGCCCATTCCCCGGCGTAGGCGACGCCGACGCGCGGGGTCCGGGCGACGCGCGAACGCGGCACCTTCACGCCGCGGTCCTCGATCCACAATCCCGAGGACCGGCTCGCTGTCCGGCCGTTCAGGGCCCGGCCGATCTTCATCTTCCGCGTCAGCCGTCCCGGACCGGCCGCGCCCTCGACGCCGCGGATCAGGACCGCCGCCGGATAGCCGTGCGGCCCGGCGACGACGTTCAGCATCCAGTACATGCCGTAGATGAAGTAGACGTACCAGCGTCCGGCCCCGCCGAACATGACGGCGTTGCGCTCGGTGCGGCCGCGGTAGGCGTGCGAGGCCTTGTCGCGCGGCCCCTCGTAAGCCTCGGCCTCGGTGATCATGAACGCCGCCGTCCTGCCGCGGTAACGCCGCACCAGGAACTTGCCCAGCAGGTCGCGGGCGACGGCGACGCTCGAACGGTCGAAAAATGTGGCGCTCAGCGGACGGTGCATATAAAAAGACGCCGGGACGCGCCTGCCCGGCAGCGTCCCCGCGGGACTTCGCCTAAGAACGGCCGGAGCCGTTTGAACAATGCCGCTGCAAGCATGTCGGCATCAGACGTCGTGAATTCAGACGTCGAAAGTAATGACCGTTTCCCAAAGTCCGACCACGTTCTTCTGCACGTTCAGGTCGCGGTGCGTGGCGGCCTTGATCGCCTTGTCGAAGCCGGAGACGGCGCGGCCGACGAACTTGCCCTCGGCCTTGGTATCGGTGATGAGCGACAGGCTGACGTCCTCGTACGACTCGCGATTGGCGGAGGCCGAAGCGACGGCCGCGTTCAGGACGTCGACCAGGAGCGAGCTGAAATCCTTGGAAGTGACGGAAAAAGGCCGCTCGAAGGTCTTGTCCTTGACCGGGTCCTCGATCTTGAACTTGGGGCCGGCGGCCGCGAACATGCCTTGCAGGGACGCGCTCAGCAGGCCGGCTTTGGTCGAAGCCGTCGCTTTGACGGCGACCTTGGCGGCGTGGGGCAGGATGTCGAAACGCTTCATACCCTCTTATTCTATCATTTTCAGGGACGGGTTTAAAGCGCCCCGGGCGGTGGCACGGACGGCCAAGATGTAGTAAAATAATGTCAGTCAGGCGCGCTTATTTATTAACAACAACCCTATGGTTGTGAAAATAATCGAACTCATCGGCGTCTCGCCCAAAAGCTTCGAGGATGCGGTCTCCCAGGCCGTGATCCGGGCGTCGAAAACGGTCAAGAACATCAGCGGCGTCGATGTCATCGGCCAGTCCGCCAAGGTCAAGGGCGGCAAGGTGGCGGAATTCCGGGTGAACCTGAAGGTCGCCTTCGTGGTCGAGGACTGAAGATCATTAAAGAGACCGCCGGCCCGGGCCGGCGGTTTTTTGATCGGCTTATTTTCGGGCGGCGTCCAGATGCCCCCTGAACCAATCGGCGGCCAGGCGCGAGACCTGTTCCAGCGCTCCCGGTTCTTCGAACAGATGCGTCGCGCCCGGGACGATC
>JBAIWZ010000041.1:0-3833 GCA_037916955.1 Acutalibacteraceae bacterium
TGATCATCGCCCTGTTCATGCTGCTCTACTACCGCCTGCCGGGCCTCCTGGCGATCTGCGCCCTGCTGCTCTACACGGCCGTCAACGCCTCGCTCTACAAGCTGATCCCGGTCACCCTGACCCTCTCCGGCATCGCCGGCTTCATCCTGTCGGTGGGCATGGCCGTGGACGCGAACATCCTGATCTTCGAGCGCATGAAGGAGGAACTGAGGCGCGGCCGCACCCTGGGCTCGGCCATCGACGAGGGTTTCCGCCGCGCCTGGCTCTCGATCCGCGACTCGAACTTCACCACCATCATCTCCTGCCTGATCCTGTTCTACACCAGCTCCAGCCTGATCAAGGGTTTCGCCCTGACGCTCGGCCTCGGCGTGCTGGTATCCATGTTCTCGGCCATCACCGTGAGCCGGACGCTGCTGCGGCTGGTCTCCGGCTGGCGCGGCGTGAGGAATCCGGTGCTCTACCTGCCCGGGCTGTCGCGGCTGCCCAAGGCGGCCGAGGAGACCGTCGAAGCGTAACCGCCTGACACGAATATGAGACTTCCCATCATCAAGTACCGCAACGTCTGGTTCGCTTTTTCGACGGTCCTCGTCGTCCTGAGCGTCAGCGCCATCGCCGCCTACGGCCTGCGCTGGGGCATCGATTTCACCGGCGGTTCTCTCATGGAGCTCAAGGTCGCCAAGGCGCCCCAGATCCAGGAGGTGAACGACCTGCTCAGCCAGGCCGGCTATCAGGACATCGTCGTCCAGCCCGAAGGGACCGACGGCCTGATCATCCGCATGCCCAATATCGACGAGAAGGCCCACCAGGACCTGCTCGCGAAAATGAGCGCCAAGTTCGGCGACGTCAAGGAACTGAGCTTCCAGTCGGTCGGTCCGAGCGTCGGCAACGAGCTGCGCAAGAACGCGATGTGGTCGCTGGCCCTGGTGCTCATCGGCATCTGCTCCTACATCGCCTTCGCCTTCCGCAAGGTCTCCAAGCCGGTGGCCTCCTGGAAGTACGGCATCATCACCCTGATCCCGGCCATCTTCCATGACGTCCTCCTGCCGATCGGCGTGATCGCGGTCGTCGGCCACTTCCTGCTCGTCGACGTCAACTCGGCCTTCGTCGCCGCCATCCTGACCGTCCTCGGCTTCTCGGTCCATGACACCATCGTCGTCTTCGACCGGATCCGCGAGAACCTGCTCAAGACCAGCGGCGCCTTCGAGGACATCGTCGAGCGCAGCGTCAACGAGACGCTGGCCCGTTCGATCAACACCTCGCTGACGGTCTTCTTCCCGCTGCTCACGATCTTCCTGTTCGGCGGCGCCAGCCTGAAGTGGTTCGCCCTGACCCTGATCGTCGGCCTCATCGCCGGCACCTACTCCTCGATCTTCCTCTGCGCGCCTTTGCTGGTCGTCTTCCAGAAGAAGTCCAGCCGCTGAGGAAAAGGGGATAAACGCCGAGATCAAGCCTCTCCGGACGGCCGGAGAGGTTTTGGTTTAAGGCTGGGCGGCCGGCGGCCGGAAAGCGCTGATTTAGCTTGAAAATTCGCCAAAAATCTGGTAGTCTAAATATGTAGATAAGCTCGCGGAAAATCCGCGGATTTCGAAGATGCAATTCCCGACGATCTACATAAATTTGGGTTATTTCCTGGACCTGGGCAGCCTGCCTTTCCCGCTGATGCTGGCCAGGTTGTTTCTTGACGGCGGCTGGATCGTCGTCGTTTTCGTCGTGCTTTACGGCGGCTGGCTGCTCTGGGTTCAGGAGCGCCAGATCAAATTCGCCAAGACCGTCACCACCACGCTCCTGGCCATCGACGTGCCGCGGCTGAACGAGCAGACCCCCAAGGCCGTCGAGCAGATCTTCAATCATCTCTCCGGCGCTTACTCCGGCCTGGACAACTACGAAAAGTACTGGCTCGGAAAATTCCAGACGACTTTCAGCTTCGAGATCGTTTCCATCGGCGGCTACGTGCAGTTCCTGGTGCACTGCTGGAGCAAGTTCCGGGACCTGGTCGAGTCGGCCGTCTATTCGCAATATCCCGACGCGGAGATCATCGAGGTCGACGACTACGCCGACAAGGTGCCGACCCTCTACCCGGACCCCGAATGGGACGCCTGGGGCACCGAATACGTGCTGAAGAAGCCGAGCGTCTTCCCGCTCCGGACGCACATCCAGTTCGAGCACAGCCTGTCCGAGGAGTACTTCAAGGACCCGATCTCCTCCATCCTCGAGGTCATGAGCGCGATCAAGCCGGGCGAACAGCTCTGGTTCCAGATCCTGATCTCGCCGACCGACGATTCCTGGAAGGACGCCAGCCAGAAGGTCGTGGACAAGATGATGGGCCGGGTCGTCGCCCCGAAGAAGGGGATCGTCGACCACCTGGTCGATATCCCGATCATGGCGGCCACCGAGATGGCCAAGACGCCGCTGGTCCTGTTCGGCGGTGAGGCCGAAGCGCCGGCCAAGCCCAAGGACGCCATGCCGAAGATGATGGCGCTGACGCCGGGCGAACGCAGCGTTCTCGAGGCCATCCAGCTCAAGGCCGCGAAGATCGGCTTCAACTGCAAGATGCGCATGGTCTACGTCGGCAAGCGGAGCGTCTTCTCCAAGGGCCGCGTCGTTTCGTCGTTCAAGGGCGCGCTCGGACAGTTCACCGCGCTCGATTCCAACGCCCTCAAGGGTTACGGCCCGGTCACGCCCAAGACGGATTACGCCTGGGAGCGTTTGAGCGCGGCGCGGAAGCAGTCGGCCGTCGTCCGCAATTACCGGAACCGCAGCGGCCGGGGCGCGCCGCCGTACATCCTCAATTCCGAGGAGCTCGCCACCATCTACCACTTCCCGTACGTCCACGTGAAGGCGCCGTCGGTCAAGAAGACCGAGGCCAAGCGCGGCGAGCCGCCGGTGCACCTGCCGACCCTGGAGACCGCGGCCGAGGGGCCGTTCAAGAAGAAGAAAGCCGCTCCGCCGAAGCCGCCCGAACCGGAACCGGAGGCGGACGAAACTGAGGAGGAAGAGGAGTCCTGATTATGGCCGCCCCCAAAGCCTACGATCACGATCACGAGAACGAGGTCACGCTGTTCGCGGCGGCCAATTTCCGCAATCTCCAGCGGCCTTTCGGCATCAAGACCGACGACCGCCGGCGGCACATGTACCTGATCGGGAAGACCGGCATGGGCAAGACCACGGCCCTCGAGAACATGGTCCTGGCCGATATCTACGCCGGCCACGGCCTGGCCTACGTCGATCCGCACGGCGACACCGCCCAGAAGCTGCTCGACTTCATCCCGCCGCACCGCATCAACGACGTCGTCTACGTCAATCCGGGCGACATGGATTTCCCGATCGGCTTCAACATCCTGGAGACGATCGATCCGGCCAAGAAGCACCTGGTCGCCGCCGGCCTGATGGGCGTCTTCAAGAAGATCTGGCCCGACGTCTGGTCGGCCCGCATGGAATACATCCTGCTGAACACCATCCTGGCGCTCCTCGACGCGCCCGGTTCGACGCTCCTCGGCATCAACCGGCTGCTGGTCGACCCGGATTACCGCAAGCGAGTCGTCTCGCTGATCCAGGACCCGGTGGTCAAGACCTTCTGGGTCAAGGAGTTCGCCGCCTTCTCCGAGAAGTACCGCACCGAGGCCATCGCCCCGGTCCAGAACAAGGTCGGCCAGTTCCTCTCGGCCTCGATCATCCGGAACATCGTCGCCCAGGTGAAGTCGACCATCGACATCCGCGAGATCATGGACCAGCGCAAGATCCTGATCCTCAACCTGGCCAAGGGCCTGATCGGCGAGGAGAACTCCCGGCTGCTCGGCGGCATGATCGTGACCCGGCTGCAGCTCGCAGCCATG
>JBAIWZ010000042.1:0-1649 GCA_037916955.1 Acutalibacteraceae bacterium
ACCGGCATAGGCCGGCTGGCCCATATTGCGGCGCTGCCACCAGTTCATCGCCCATCGCGCCAGGAAGAAGATCAGCGCGAGCTGCAGCAACAGACCGAGGATCGACGAGAAGCCGCCGATACCGGAAAACAGTCCGCCGCCGAACAACAGGCCAAACAGGCCGGCGCCGAGGACGCCGGCCGCCAAACCACCCAACAGACCGCGGCCCGCCCCGCCGCCGAACAAACCGCCGCCCATGCCCGGCTTGAAGGACGGGCTGGTCGACTGGCCGTAGGAGCGATTGAACGGCTGGCTCATGCCGGGCGCAGTCGGCGTGCTGCGCGGCATGGAGAAGGAGCGCGAGCCGCGCGAACCGGACGAGAGGCCGCCGCCGACGCGGGCGTCGGCCGGCGCGATCGACAGGGCCGGAACCGCCAGCGCCAGCACGATGGCCATCGCCTGCACCGCCCGGCGCGAGAATCTCGTGAAATTCATGTTGTCTCTCAAGCCCCTGAAGGGGGAAGCCTCACTAAAATGGGCGGATTTGTAGAAAAGGGAAGCCGGCACGGGAACTATCCGCTGCGGCTCTGGGTCGCGGGCCCCTGGCAGCCGACGGTATCCGCGCTCGTCTTTCCGGGGCACCTCGAAGAGGCGACCCCGGAATCTCGAGCTTCCGGACACGCTGCTTCGCACGCCCCGGCATGACAGTCGTCCAGACTCGCCCCCCTTACTGCGGCGCCATGGTTTCTTTCACGGCGGCCACCAGCTGGCTCAACGTGAACGGCTTCGGCAGGAAGGCGAATTGCTGGTTCTCCGGCAGGCTCTTCTCGAAGGCGTCTTCGGCGTAGCCGGAGACGAAGATGATCTTCACGTTCGGATTGCGCTCCCGCATGGCCTTCAACAGCGTCGGCCCGTCCATTTCCGGCATCACCACGTCGGAGACCACGAGATCGACTGAGCCCTCCCTCTCCTCCAGCGCCTCCAGCGCCTCGATGCCGTTCGAGGCTTCGATCACGCTATAGCCGCGCGAGCGCAGGCCCCGCGCGTTCAGCGAGCGCAACCCCTCCTCGTCCTCCACCAGGAGGATCGTGCCCTGCCCCGTGAGATCGGTGCGCGGCTTGACCTCCGCGCCCTGCTCCCTCGCGGCGCCGTTGCCGGTGGAGACTTCCGCATGCGGCTCGGTCTCCGCTTCCGGCTCGGCCCGATGCCGCGGCAGGAAGATGTGGAAAGTCGTTCCCTTGCTGTCCTCCGAGTCGACATAGACGAAGCCGCCGGTCTGCTTGATGATGCCGTAGACCGTCGACAGCCCGAGTCCGGTGCCCTTGCCGACCTCCTTGGTGGTGAAGAACGGCTCGAAGATCTTCTCGCGGATATCGGCAGGAATGCCGGTGCCGGTATCGGAGAGGTCGATCCGCACGTAATCCGCTGCCGGCATGCCCTTGTTCGCGAGTTGCGCCGCCTCCTCGGCGGTCACGTTGCCGGTCTTGATCGTCAGCCGGCCGCCGTCGGGCATGGCGTCGCGGGCATTCACCGCGAGGTTGACGATCACCTGCTCGAATTGCGAGACGTCGGCCTTCACCGGCCAGAGATCGCGGCCGTGCACGAGGTCGAGCTTCACCTTCTCGCCGATCAGCCGTTGCAACAGGATGCGCAGGTCGGACAGCGCATCG
>JBAIWZ010000043.1:0-1962 GCA_037916955.1 Acutalibacteraceae bacterium
CCTCCCGTTCCGAAAGTCAATCGATCGGCGTCATGATCCCGGCGGACGGACCGGGGCGTCATCCTGGCAGACCACCTCGTCGTACTGCTTGTCGTATTGGCAGCGATAGCCGCAGCGGTAAGGCACGTTGCCGTCCTTGGCCGCCTCTTTGCTGGCCCATGCCTGGCAATCGCGCAGGTTCTGGAAAGCCGGGCCGGCCGCCTTCACGCTGGCTTGGCCGGGGTTGAACGCGTATGCCACCCGGTCCTTATAGATGAAGGCGCGGTAATCGCCGCTCTGGACGCAGCCGGCGCCGGCCAGCAGCAGGCCGGCCGCGGCGGCGAGGATGATCAATGTCGAACCGGGTATCTTCATAATTCCAAAAGTTATAACTCCACGGTCTCTCCCAGGCCGGGGATGACGGTGTCGATGCCCTTGCCCTGCCGGATGTGGCCGGCCAGCACCTCCATCGACGACAGCTCGCCGTGGTCCAGCACCACCTTCTCCGGTTTCGAGGTGCCGCTCACGACCCAGCGCAGCAGCTTCAGCTGGTCGGCATGGGCCGAATAGGCGTTGATGGCCTCGACCTTGGCCTTGACCAGTATCTCCTCGTGGTCGATGTGCACGCGGTTAGCGCCCTCCATGACCTCGCGGCCCAGCGTGCCGGCGGCCTGGAAGCCGACGACCAGCAGGGTGTTGTTCGGATTGTTCAGGTAGTCGACCAGGTGGTGCATGATCCGGCCGCCGTGCATCATGCCGCTGCCGGCGATGATCACCTTAGGCGGCTTGATCTGGCTGATCGCCCGCGACTCGTCCGGCTTGCGCGTGATGTGCAGGCCGGGGAAATCGAAGAAGTCGTCGGAACGGGCCAGCTCACGGGCCTGGCTGTTGTAGTACTCCGGGAACTGGTGGTAGATCGGCAGTACCTTGATCGCCAACGGGCTGTCGAGGAAGAACGGCACCCGCGGCAGCTGGCCGCTCTCGACCATGTCGTTCAGCTCGTAAAGGATCTCCTGGGTGCGCTCGAGCGAGAAGGCCGGGATCATCAGCACGCCTTTGCGTTTCACCGTGTCCAGCACCGCCTGCCGCAGCAGTTTGATCCGCTCCTGCTGGTTCTCGTGGACCCGGTCGCCGTAGGTCGACTCCATGACCACGAAGTCGGCGTCGCTGATGGGTTCGGTCGGCCGCAGGATGGGCACGTTGTCGTTTCCGATGTCGCCCGAACAGACCAGCCGCCGGCCTCCGGAACTTATCTCGACGAAGGCCGAACCGAAGATGTGGCCGGCGTCCCGGAACTTGAAACTGAAGTCGTCGGACACCTTGACCTCGGTGCCGTAATCCATGCCGTGCAGGCAGTCCCAGGCCGGCCAGATGTCGTCCAGGGTGTAGACCGGCGGCTTGCCCTGGCGCTTGGCGTCGTCCTTCATGACCTTGCCGGCATCCAACCACATCAGCTTGCATAGGAGCCGCGTCGGATAGGTGCAGAAGGCGCGGCCGTGGAAGCCCTCCTTGACCAGTTTCGGGAATCGGCCGATGTGGTCGATGTGGGCGTGGGTCAGGATGACCGCATCCAGAGACTTGGGATCGAACCTGAACGGCTCGAGGTTGCGCTCGTAGGCGAGCGATGCGCCCTGGAACAGCCCGCAATCGACCAACACCCGCGTCTTGCCGGTGTCGATCAGGATGCAGGATCCGGTGACCTCCTGGGCCGCGCCGTAGAACGTCAGTTTCATAACGCTGTCATTATATCATGAGGGGCGGACCCCGGTAATCGAAAGGCTGTGAATTAAGTTCGATTGACAGTCCGCGGAGCCGTTGATACGGCTTAATCAGGCCTTTATGGATAGAACGGGAGGACTCCAATGAGCCCCGGCAACGCCCCGAAGAAATGGGCGCCGCCGCGCCCATTGCTGATCACCCTCGTCTTCATCCTGCTCCTTCTGGAGAACGTCTTCGACGCCGCGGCCACGCTGCGGATGACCT
>JBAIWZ010000044.1:0-1876 GCA_037916955.1 Acutalibacteraceae bacterium
GGCCTTGTCCGTCTCCACTTCGCCGAGCTTGCGTTTGGCCGCCGTCAAGGAATCGCGGCTCTTGCTCCAGCGGCCCAGCCCCTTCGTCCCGTAGGCAAAGACCAGGATCGCCGCCGCCGCGACCACGCCGACCAGGAGCAAGCGTCTCTCTCGTTCGTTCAGTTTCCTTGCCATCATTGATCCCTACAGCACCGCATCCTTCTTCGAAAATCCTTTGTAGCTGAACGTGATCGTGAACTTGATCTTCTTGGTCTTGCTGTCCTGCGTCGGGTTCACGATCGTCACGTTCGTCATATCTTTCTGAGATCGCAGGTTCTTCTCGAAGGCCCACATCTGCTCCGTCGTGCCCGCCTGGCCGGCGATCGTCACCGGCTGGCCCTTCTTGAAGTGCAGACTGTCGAGCACAATGCCCTCATTCTTGCCGGTGTTGAGGGCCGTCAGCAGCTCCAGCATATCGGGCCGGTGCCGGGACACGGTCTTGAGCAACGCCTGGTGCTGGCGGGCCGCCTCGAAATCGGGACGGGCCACCAACTCGTTCCACCGCTTGGCATTGGCCGCGTCGGCGAGATAGGTCGTCGCGAATAGCGCGATGAGCATCGCCGCGGCGACCGCCCCCGCCACGAGGACCGAGCGCCACGCCGTCGTCGTCTTTTCCTGCTCCTGCTCCGCTACGATCCGCTCGAACAGGTCGAGCGCCCCGGCCGGTTTTTCCAGGGCCATCAGAGACAGCCCCAGAGGCGTGCGATACTCGTAGATGTCCTGGGTCTTGAAGCCCGCCGGCAGCTTGAGGCCCCGCGCCTCAGGCAGGCTGATCCTGGCCGGCACGCCCGCCCCGTTCAGTGCTTCCACAATGCGGTTCAGGGCCTCGCCGCCGTCGGAGAGAACGAGAATCGGCCAGTTCATGGACTCGTCCCAGCCAAACGACCCCAGAACCGTTCGGACATCGTGGGCGAACCGCTCGACCATTTCCGTCGACTGACCGGACGCCGCGTGGTCCTTGGACGAGACGAGATCGGCGGTCCCCGTGCCCAGCACGGCCGCCTGCGTCACGGCGCCGCTCTGGATCAGGCACAACTGAGTATTCTCCACGCCGATACTCGCCAGCAGGGTCCGGGTCTCGCCCGTGCGGGCGAAGCCGTTGCCGGTCCCCGGCCGCTGGCCATCGGCGAACAGGCTCTGCCAGGCTCGGACCGTCCCCTCGCAGGATAGCAGGATGCGCCCCGGCCGGAAGTCGTGCACGCTGCCCGCAAACTTGTGCAGATACTCCCGCCGGGCGGCGGCGATGGTGATATCGACGTTGCCGTTCGCGGCAGGCGTCGTCCGCCAAGCGACCTCGATCTGATCCGGCGGCAGGGGCAGCAACGACTCGGCCTGCATCCGGACAATCGAGGCCATCTCCTGCGACTCCACCACCGGGGCCGTCACGCGATAGAAGGCCACGCCGGTTGAGTCGAGGCCGACCACGGACGGCGTATGCCGCTTCAGGCGGTCGCGTCCATCCGACCGGGCCGCGACGCCGCAGGCCGCCGCGAAGGCGGTCCACGTCTGGTCCCCGGCCGGCAGGCTCTTCGTCCACAGGACTTCGAGGGCGTCCTCGTGCTTGCGCACCTCGACGGCCTTGAACTGTCCATCGTCCTTCGCTGCCGCGATTACGACATGCGGCGTTTTCTCGCCTTTACTCATCATCAGTAGTTGGCTCCCTGATACCAGTAGAGAATCGCACAAGGCGTCTGGCCCCGGTCCACCACGCACTCCGTCTGCGTCCGCGCCCCGCCGGTCTGGGCCGTCGCGAAGCATCGGATCGTGTAGACGTCCGAGCGCACCGTGATCTGCTCGGCGAGGGCCTTGAACTTCTCCAGCGTCACGCCCTGCTGGT
>JBAIWZ010000045.1:0-3083 GCA_037916955.1 Acutalibacteraceae bacterium
TCGGATCGTCCGCGATCCTGCCGATCCATACGATCGATCCGGCGATCGACCGGACCCGGGACAAGGTCGCGGCCGAACTGTCGCGGTCGGGCGACGTCGAGATCATCCGTTCGTTCCAGCTGGTCGACCCCGAGCTCGGGCGCAACCAGGCCGGCGACGTGTTTTTCACTGACGGCACGGCCGACGTGGTCTATCTGAAACCGCGTCCGGCGAACCCTCTATGAGCAGCGCCGATCGTCAGGAGCGGCCGGCGGCCGCGGAACCCGCGCCGGAAACCTCGACGGAAGCGCCGGAGACCTCGCGCGAGCGGCCCGGATCGGCCGGGGCCGAACCGGCGGAGACGCCGGCCGAGAAGGCCGCCCGGCTCCAGGACCTGGCCGCCCGGTGCGAACGCAGCGTCGGCGACGCGTCCGCGCGTCTGGGCGATACCCGCGCCGGACTCGGCCTGCCGGCCGGCGAGAGCGATCCGCCGGGCATCGCCCTGGACAAGGCCGCGCTGGCCCGGTATCAGGGGCAGGCGGCCGAGGCCAAAACGGAGGCCGGGGAAGCGGCCCGCGCCGAGCGGGTGGCCGAACTCCGGCGGCATCTGGCCGCTTATCTGGAACTCAAGTCCGACGCGGACGCCGAGAGCCTGCGTTTCGAAACGGCCGGCGGCCTGACCGGCGATTACGCCGAGCAGTTCAAATTCATGAACGATCCGCGGCTGGCCGAGACGATGATCGCCGTCGTGCCCGACCGCCTCTGGGTCAAAGGTTCGCAGCCGTCGGAGTCGTCGGCCGAGCGCGATCTGATCCTCGTCCGCGAAGGCTACCTGAAGGATCCGGCCAAGGAACATCAGGACGAGGTCGCCTGGATGACCCACGAACTCGGCCACATCCAGCGCGGCAAGGACGCCGGCGAGCGTTACGCCGCCGAATCGGAGGAGAAGGCCTTCGACGACATCGAGACCGGGACCTATCCGAACAACAAGGTGGAGGAGCATGCTTTCGGCCGACAATTCGCATATCTGCGGTCAAAGGGCGTGCCGCGCGAGCGCGTCGCCGAGCTGCTCAAGGACGAATACGGCCCCGAAGACTTCAGGTTTTTGGACAAATTGCTCGATCGGACCTACGGCCAGTGAGCTTGCCGGCCATCTGTGGTAAGCTGACCGTGAAGGAAAGACCGGTATGAATCCAAAGATCCGGACCATCGTTTTTTCCGCAGTCGCCGCGGCCATCGCCGGGGCGGCTGCCTTGTATTCTTTCCGGGCGGCGATTTTTCCGGTCCGGCCGGCCGCGCCGCCGGTCCGGCCGCCGGTCGCGGTCCAGCCCGCTCCGACGCCGGCCCCGGCCGTCAACGCTCCGGTCAGCGCGCCGCCGCTCGTGCCGACCCCGGAAACGCCGGCGCCTCCGCTCGGCCCGCCCGCCCCGCCGCCCTACAACATCGGTCCGGCCAATGCCCAGGGATTGCGTCCGGTGACCTTCACCCAGCCGGTGGGCGACATCGTCCGCATCTGGTACCAGGTCAAATACGGCAACCTGTTCATGGCGGTCGTCGAGCCGGACGGCCTGCGTTCCGTCTGGATCCTCAGCGACAAGGGCGATCTCACGCGGGTGCTCTCGGAGAACGACCGGCCCGGCGACATCTTCCTGCAGGCGGACAGCCGCGGCCGCGTCTACGCCAACTTCGACGATCCCGGCACGCTCTACCGGACCGAGAACGGCCGCGACTGGCAGCTCGTCTCGTCCGGCCTGCCGGGGACCTTCTGGACCATGGCCGACGACGGCGCGGGGACGCTCTGGGCCACCCAGCACGCCGAGAACCACGCCATCCTCTATCGGAGCACCGACGACGGCCTGCGCTGGCAGGCCTGGAAGAATTTCCAGGAGCTCTTCCCCGAGTACGCGGTCACCTACGCGCCGGGGGACGACCGTTTCAAGCTGCGGCACCTGCACGCCGTGCTCTGGCACGACGGCATGCTCTACGTCGGCACCGGCGACGTCGCGCGCTTCACTTTCGCTTCCAAGGACGACGGTTCGAAATGGACGAAGATCTGGGACGAGGGCTTCACCGCCGGGACCGTGACCGACGACGGCCAGGCGCTGCTGCTCGGACCCGACCGTTTGCAGGCGCAGGGGCTGGTCCGCTACGACATCGCGGCGAAGAAACTGACCGAGGTCTGGAACCCGGTCCCGTACGGCTACGCCGGCTACACCTACAGCGTGTTCGACCAGCGCGGGGTCTACTACGCCGCCTTCCACACCGAGACCAACGAGGTCGCGGCCTTCAAGGCCAAATACGGGATCATCGTTTCTCCCGACAGCCTGGTCTGGTACCCGTTCATCGAGCTGGGTCCGGTTTCCAGCACGGCCCGATCGGACATCTTCATGGCGCCCACTGACGACAAGATCTACGTCAGCCTGGACGGCGCGCTTTACGTGATGGACCCGCCGGACCAGAAATGGTTCGCGGGCCACCAGCCGTTCACGCCGCCGAAAAAATGAACCGGACGCCGGCCCGCTGGGCCGGTTTTTTTGATTGCCGGGGACGGTTTTTTAAGGTAAAATATAGATAGAAACCAAAACAAAATGGCCGCGAAAAATCTGTTGAAAATCCGGTTTTTCGGCTTGATCGCGCTTATTTTGACGCTGTCCGTCCTGCCTGTCCGCCAGGGCGGATTTTTCGTACCCGCGGCCGCGGCCGCCGAGCCGACGGCCGCCCAGGACCGGACCGTCGACAGCGACGGCGACGGCCTGACCGATTACGAGGAAACGCACATCTATTTCACCGATCCTCATAACAAGGACACCGACGGCGACGGTTACGACGACGGCCTGGAGATCAGCAAGGGTTTCTCGCCGCGCTTCGGCGGCGGCAAGCGGCTGGTCGACGTGGACTCGGACAAGGATTATCTGAACGACGGCTGGGAACTGATCATGGGCACCGGGCTGATGAACCCGGACTCGGACGGCGACAAATATCTCGACGGCACCGAGGTCGCCGCCGGCTACGACCCGCTGCGGCCGGACCCGGTGAAACTGCAAAAGGAGATCCGGGTCGACCTGGCGAGGCAGCATCTGACCTACACCTTCGGCGGCAAGGTC
>JBAIWZ010000046.1:0-1557 GCA_037916955.1 Acutalibacteraceae bacterium
GGTCGTCGGCTTCGAGCACGGCAACTACCCCGCCAGAGGCGTGGTCGTGGTCGTCGTGGTCGTGATGAAGCCGTTCCGGATCATGGGCTAAAGGATAGCACCGCCCCGCAGGCGGTCAAGGGAAAATTAAAAGCCGGCCGCGAGGGTGCGGTCGGCTGGTTTTCGGCCTGCGGTCAGGCCTTGAGGGCGAACCAAATGCCGGGATCGCCGGCCTTTTCGAGGAGAGGCGGGGTCCGGGCCAGAAGCCGGACCAGTGCGGCGTACTCGGCTGCCCGCCCTTTGTTCCCCGTGAGCGTGAACGCCAGGAAATTGCACAGGCAATTGCCGAGGTTGAACCACAGGACGTCGAAAGCGGGGTTGGCGGGGTCGGCCCAGGTCTTGGGATCATGCTGCCTGATCCCGAGGGCGGGCAAGAGGCTTTCGCCCAGGCCCGCCCCGAGGCTTTCGGTTACAGCGACGTGAAGTTTATCGGACAGGCCGGCGGACAGGGATTCCCAGAGGCCAGGCTCGCGGAGGCGATGCCAGAGTCCCCGGTGGAGGGCCCGGTCGCCCAGGCAAGCCGCGATCGCCCGGCGGTCGGCCGCGGAAACGAACACGACCTTCTTGACGCATTCGGCCGTCACTCGTCCGATGACGGAGGCGGCCTCAGCCGCGTCGGGAACGGCGGCGAAGGCGAATTCGCCGCGCTCGGCCTGTCGGAACAGGCAATCGAGGGTCTTCATCGCCGCCTTCGCATCAGCGGCGCTGACGCCGTTGTTATCAAGGAACTTCTCCAGCTTGGACCGGTCGACTGACATCTCTGACTCCGGGTCCTGCAATGTTCTGGTGCACCGCCTTGGCCCGAACGTTGCGGGTCGACGCTGTCCCGAACGGGACCGGCCAATGTAGCAAAAAAACGGCCCCGAGTCAAGGGTCGGTATTGAATTTATGGCTTATTCGAGCAAAAAAAACCGGCCGCGGGAACGGCCGGAGAGGCTAACCGTCGATGCCGATGTTCTTGAGGTCGCGAAAGAGCTCTTTGACCAGGCCGTGAAAGCGCTGGTCGCGCGGCGGCTTGGCGTCGACCGGACGGACCTGAGCCCAGCGCTGGGGCTGGCACGGGAAGGGCGTACCGACGCCGCGGATGACCACCGACTCGATCGTCGTGCCGGCGGAGCGCATCAGGTAATTCCGGTGCGTGCCGTCGAGGAGGTACAGTTCGCCGCCGTGGTCCTCGACGATCGGCGGCAGGTAATGGGCGACGCCCATCGAGCCGTCCGCGAGAGTGCCGGTGACGATGATCGCCGTCATCTTGGCGATGCCGCGGGTCAGGCAGAATCTTCCGAAGACGTTCGGGAAGTTCTCGACCAGCGCGCGGTACTTGCTTCTCTCGATGAACGTCTGGCTGACGCGCAGGATCTCGGGGTCGAGGCGCAGGAGGTCGATCCCGCAGCCCTGGAACGGACGGGCGTCCGGATCGCCTTCGAGGCCGACGCCGGCGAGAAGCCGGGCGAGGTAGTCGACGGGCATGGCCTGGACGCTCTCGACGCCGGCGATGTCGCGGAGCGACACCACCCT
>JBAIWZ010000047.1:0-2360 GCA_037916955.1 Acutalibacteraceae bacterium
ACTCCTCGGAATGGCCCGAGAGCCGGCGCCTCTCGCGGCCACTGCGTCCTGCAAATCTTATTTAGGGACTGCGCTCGGCCCGCGAGGTCGCCGCGAAGCGGCGACGGCCTCGCGAAAAGTTCATCGAAGTTATTTCGCAAGGTGTCCTGGCGGACCATCCGTCCGATCGGCGTTGCCGCGGCTCCTTTAAATCGTCATTACGGGGCCTTTAAACTGAGCAAGAAAAATGTTACATTTAGCCGCGTCGGCAGATGCCGGCATTCACCTATGATGGAACATCTGAGAAAAACCGACCCGGCGGTGGCCGAAGCCGTCGAACAGGAGATAGATCGACAGCGAAACGGCCTGGAGATGATCGCCTCGGAGAACATCGTTTCGCCGGCGGTCCTGGAAGCGCTGGGCACGCCGCTCACCAACAAGTATTCCGAAGGCTATCCGGGACACCGGTACTACGGCGGTAACGCCTGGATCGACGTCATCGAGAACGCCGCCATCGACCGGGCCAAGCGCCTGTTCGGCGCGGAGCACGCCAACGTCCAGCCGCACGCCGGCTCGCAGGCCAACATGGCGGCCTATTTCGCGCTGGCCGAACCGGGCTCGACCGTCATGGCCATGAACCTGGCCCACGGCGGGCACCTGACCCACGGCAGCCCGGTCAATTTTTCGGGACGGCTCTACAAGATCGCGGCCTATGGCGTCCGCCAGGACAACGAACGGATCGACATGAACGAGGTGCGGGAGATCGCCCGGCGCGAAAAGCCGCGGGTGATCGTCGCCGGCTTCACGGCCTATCCGCGCCACCTGGATTTCGCCGCTTTCAAGGCGATCGCCGACGAGGTCGGGGCGTATCTCATGGTCGACATGGCCCACTTCGCCGGACTGGTCGCCGCCAAGGTCCACCCGGACCCGGTCCCCTACGCCGACGTGGTCACGACCACCACCCACAAGACCCTGCGCGGGCCGCGCGGCGCCATGATCCTCAGCAAGAAAGAAGACCGGCTGCGGCCGGACGACGGCAAAAGCCTGGCCAAGAAGATCGACAGCGCCGTGTTCCCCGGCATCCAAGGCGGCCCGCTCGATCACGTCATCGCCGGCAAGGCCGTGGCCTTCGAGGAGGCTCTCAAGCCGTCTTTCATCGAATACCAGAAGCAGGTCCTGCTGAACGCGAAGGCTTTGGCGGCCGGACTCCAGAAGCACGGCTTGCGGATCGTCAGCGGCGGCACGGACAACCATCTCGTGCTCGTCGACCTGACCCCGCTCGGCCTCGGCGGCAAGACGGCCGAAACCCTGCTCGACGCCGCCGGCATCTACGTCAACAAGAACCTCATCCCCTACGACACCCGCAAGCCGACCGACCCGTCGGGCCTGCGCATCGGCACGCCGGCGCTGACCACCCGCGGCTTCGGCGAGGCCGAGATGACCGAGATCGCCGGACTGATCGTCCGGGCGCTCAAGGAACCGGCGTCGGCCGACAGCATCAACAAGCGGGTGCGAGAACTCGCCGGGGCTCACCCGATCTACGCCTGACGACGGTCACGAACATGCCAGCCCAGATCATCGACGGAAAAAAACTGGCCGCGGAGATCACCGCGAAGGTCGCCGAGGAGATCGCCGGCCTGGATTTTCAGCCGGGACTGGGCGTCATTCTGGTCGGCGACGATCCCGCCTCCAAGCTTTACGTCAGCCTGAAAGAGAAAGCCTGCGAGCGGGTCGGCATCAAGTTCGAAAAGAAACTGCTGGGCCAGCGCGCCGGCGAGAAGACCGTGCTCAAAGCACTCGCCGATTTCAACAAGCGCGACGACATCGATGCGGTGCTCGTCCAGCTGCCCCTGCCCGGCCAGCTCGACGAGAACAAGATCATGAAGGCGCTGGATCCGGCCAAGGACGTGGACGGCTTCCATTTCGAGAACATCGTCTCCCTGCTGATGGGTTCGCCGCGGCTGGAGCCGGGCCTGCTGGCCGGCATCATGCTGCTGATCAAGTCCGCCGGAATGCCGCTCGCCGGCAGCAAGGCGCTGGTCGTCGCCAACAGCCACGTGTTTTCCGAACCGCTGGTGAAGCTGCTGGACAACGAAGGGATCAAGGCGACCTTTTGTTCCGCGACGCGGCGCGACCTGGCGGCCAAGGTGGCCGAGGCCGACACGGTCATCGTCGCCGCCGGCAAGCCGAAACTGATCACCGGCAAGATGCTCCGGCCGGGCGCGATCGTCATCGACGTCGGCACGAACCGCGTCGGCGGCAAGGTGGTCGGCGACGTTGATTTCGAGTCCGCTTCGAAAGTGGCGGGCTTCATCACGCCGGTCCCCGGCGGCGTCGGCCCGATGACCGTGGCCATGCTGCTTCGGAACACTCTGCTTCTG
>JBAIWZ010000048.1:0-4605 GCA_037916955.1 Acutalibacteraceae bacterium
GAGGCTGCGGACGACATCGGCCGCTTCGCGGGAATACGGACAGCCGAAATCTCCGAATTCAACGATGGTCAGCTTCGCGTCGGTGCCCGCTCCCAGGGTCGGATGATCCCCGTTTTCCAGCACGGCGCGCTCGACATAATCGTCTCCCGAACCGGCCGACTTGTTCGTCAGCAGCGTGAACTGGCTCTCGAACTGCGGCAGTTCGGCCAGTTCGCCTCGGCGGATCTTGTCGTAAAAAAACCAGACCCGGTAGCCGAAATACAGGACCGCGGCGAAGAACAACAAAAAAACGATCCAGCCGACGAACGAACGCGCCCGCCGGGAACCTTCCGGGCGGCCGGACGGCTGTGTCGCATCTTCCATATGGCTCCATTATAGCGGAGACGGCCGCCGCCAACAACCGGCCGGCCATGATTGACACTCACGGGGTCGCGTGATAAAAATAGCTCACGCGTTTTAATCATTACGCCCCGGCGAAACAACGGAACGGGGCAAGACCACGATGAGAAATTACCTGAACATAGCGCAGATCGCCGTCGCCGTTCTCCTCACCTCCGCGATCCTGCTGCAGTCCCGCGGTACCGGCCTCGGCTCCACTTTCGGCGGAGAAGGCAACATCTACCGGACCAAGCGGGGCGTTGAAAAGACCCTCTTCCACAGCACCATCGTTTTCTCCGTGCTGTTCTTCGGGCTGGCCCTGGCGGCCATCCTGCTTCCCCAGGAATAAGCCTCCGGGCGGACGCCGCGGCCGTTTATTCCGGCGATCCGGAACGGCGGACGGCAACCGCCCACTCAGCTGTGCCATCAGTCATCAGCCGATTTAAGGCCTTCGTCGGGCGCCTGAAAAAGGACCGCGTTCCCCATCCGGCCTCCGGCAGCGAAAACCTCGACAAGAGGCTGGTTTTCAGCCTGTCCGACAAGCGCCTGCCGAACGTGAAGCAGCTCAAGCACCTCGGCCGCTACCTGTCGCCCCGCGAAAAGTCCGCCATGCAGATCCTGACCGCGCTCATCGCGGTCGCCCTGCTGGCCGCGGGCGCCAAATTCTACAACGACCACGTCAGCTTCGTGCCCGACTACGGCGGCGACTACGTCGAAGCGGTCGTCGGCGCGCCGCACCTGGTCAATCCGATCCTGACCGCTTCCAACGACGCCGACCTGGACCTGGTCAGCCTGGTGTTCTCCGGATTGATGAAGACCGACCCCAAAGGCGCCCTTGTCCCCGACCTGGCCGAGACCTACGAAATATCGCCCGACGGCAAGACCTACACTTTCCACTTGCGCGACGGCGTCCAGTGGCAGGACGGCACGGACTTCTCGGCGGACGACGTGGTCGCCACCATGGATTACATCAAGGACCCGACGTGGAAGAGCCCGCACCTGGCGCAGTTCAAGAACGTGACCGTCGAGGCGCCGGACGACAAGACCGTGAAGTTCACCCTGTCCGAGCCCTTCGCGCCGTTCCTGTCGCTGCTGACGATCGGCATCCTGCCCGAACATCTCTGGACGGACATCAAGCCCGAGAACGCCGTCCGCGCCGAACTCAACGCCAAACCGATCGGCACCGGCCCGGTCAAATTCAAGAGCCTGATCAAGGACAAGAAGGGCGCGATCAAGTCCTACACCCTGGCGCGCAACGAGGGCTATTACCTCGACCGGCCGTACCTGGCGAGCATCACTTTCAAATACTATCCGGACTACGGCTCGGCGACCGACGCCCTGCTCAAGAAGAAGGTCGACGGCATCAGTTTCCTGCCGCCCGAGGACCGGGGAGCCGTCGACAAGCTCGGTTCGGCCAAGAGCTACGTGCTGCGGCTGCCGCAGTACACCGCCGTCTTTTTCAACGTCAGCAAGAACGCGGCGCTCAAATCGAAGAACGTCAGACAGGCGCTGGCCCTGGCCGTGGACAAGGACAAGATCATGCGCGAGGCGGTGCCGGACGGCGCGCCCGTCTACGGCCCGATGCTTCCCGGCTTCACCGACTACGTCAATTCGGACGTGAAGCAATACAACTACGACCCGACGGCGGCCGCGGCGCTGCTGGACAAGGACGGCTGGAAGCTGGACGAGAACGGCGCCCGCGTCCAGGAAACGACCGACAAGACGACCAAGGCCGTGACCAAGACGCCGCTGACGCTGACCCTGACCACGGTCGACGCCAAGGAGAACATGGCCGTGGCTTCGATGATCAAGGACGAATGGGGAGCGATCGGGGTCAAGACCGAACTGGAGATCGAGCCGGCGTCCAAGATCCAGAGCGAGAAGATCCGGCCGCGCGATTACGACGCGCTGCTTTACGGCGAGATCCTCGGACCGGACCCGGATCCGTACCCGTTCTGGCATTCCTCCCAGGACGCCGCGCCCGGCCTCAATCTGGCCGTTTACAGCAACCGGCGCGTCGACGAACTGCTGGAGAAGGCCCGGGTGACGAACAGCGACGCCGAACGGGTGGCCGATTACAAGGAGTTCCAGAGCATCCTGGCCGAAGAAGTGCCGGCGATCTTCCTATACAGCCCGACCTACACTTACGTCGTCAGCCGCAAGATCAAGAACCTGGACACGGCGACCATCTTCTCGCCATCGGACCGCTTCGTTAACGTCGACAAATGGTACATCGACACCCGCCGGGCCTGGCACTGGAAGGCGCAGTAGACTTGACTCCGACGCGTTTTTCCGGTAAACTATTTCAACGACGAGCGATTCGGAGTACGATTTGAACGGCTGCGAAGAGTACCGGGAGCACGGTCGGTGTCGCGGTCGAAGCGGTGAAGCGCTTCAAACAAAATCTCTTTAAATTCAGTCACATCGCGTAGCGATGTGAAGGCGAGCGGCCCTTGCGCGACAGCAGGGGCGAAACCTTTAAAACGATGGTCACGTTTCGCGAAGCGAAACGTGAAGGCAAGCGAGCCTTGTGCGACAGTGAGGGCGAGAGAGCACCGAACGAGCCCGAACGGCAGCACAAGGCGGAAGCGCGCAGGGCTGCGGTGGCGGAACTGGCAGACGCACTAGCTTCAGGAGCTAGCGATCGCAAGGTCATGAGGGTTCGAGTCCCTCCCGCAGCACCAGAGAATCCAGGCTATCTTCGGATGGCCTTGGCTCCCTGGTCAGAACTACGGCGCCCGGCGCCTACAACCGAAAGCTGACGGTGAGCAGCGGGAAACCGTTTTTTCCTTTGCGCATCCTCCACTTTCCTCAAACGCTTTGTCTAAGCGGTTCGATGACAGTTGCGGGCAATAAACCCTGATCCCCCGACTCTTCGGGGGCACATCTAACGCGGGGCCGAACGAGCCCCCGCCGCAGCGTCCGAGGACGACCGCGGCCCGTCCGGCGCCGACCGCGCGCCGGCGAACAAACCGAAATATGTCACCAGAAGACAGAACTCATTCACGACCACACCACAACCGGCCGATGCGGCGCCACGGACCCAGTCCGCTCGTCCAGGGCGGCCACCGCCGCGTGCCGCCGCGTCCGCCGAACCGGCCGCTGCCCGTGATGGGGCAGAACGGCCAGCCGATGATGCGTCCCGCCATGGGCCCGAACGGCAGCAAGATCCTCGCGCCCAAACTCAAGGTCTACGCCCTGGGCGGACTCGAGGAGATCGGCCGCAACTGCACCGTGCTCGAGTGCGGCGCCGACATCGTCATCATCGACATCGGCCTGATGTTCCCGGAGGAAGGCATGCCGGGCATCGACTACATCATCCCGAACTTCGCCTCGCTCAAGGGCAAGGAACAGAACATCCGCGGCGTCATCATCACCCACGGCCACATGGACCACATCGGCGGCGTGCCGCTGACCATCGGCCGGCTGGGCTATCCGGTCATCTACACCGCGCCGCTGACCGCCGGCATCATCCGCAAACGCCAGGAGGAGTTCGGCAACGTCAAGAACCTGAAGATCCAGCTGGTGAGCGACTCTTCCAAGATCGCCCTCGGCCGGCACTTCGTCTTCGAGCCGTTCCACGTCAACCACAACATCTCCGACGCCTTCGGCGCCGCGATCCACACGCCCTACGGCTCGATCATCTACACCGGCGATTTCAAGTTCGACTTCACGCCCGTCAACGACGAGCCGGCCGACCTGACCCACATCGCCATGTTCGGCGCGCGCGGCGTGCTGGCGATGATGTCGGATTCGACCAACGCCGAGAGTCCCGGCCACCAGATCTCCGAGCGCCAGGTCGGCGTCGAGCTGGACCGCATCATCCAGAACGCCAAGGGCCGGCTGATCATCGGCACCTTCTCGTCGCTCCTGACCCGCGCCCAGCAGATCATCACCCTGGCCGAGAAATACGGCCGCAAGGTGCTGATCGAAGGCCGGAGCATGAACAACAACATCGAGCTGGCCCATTCGATGGGCTACCTGAACATCCGCCCCGGCACCATCGTCGAGGAGGACTCCTTCCACCGCGTGCCGGACGAGAAGCTGATCATCCTCTGCACCGGCGCCCAGGGCGAGAAGAACGCCGTGCTGATGCGCATCGCCAACCACGAACACCGCTACCTGCACGTCAAGCCGGGCGACGGCATCGTCTTCTCGTCGTCGGTCATTCCCGGCAACGAGCGCACGGTCCAGAGCCTCAAGGACACGCTGGTCCGCCAGGGCGCG
>JBAIWZ010000049.1:0-6807 GCA_037916955.1 Acutalibacteraceae bacterium
CGGAGCACCCTGACCTACGTCCTGTTCGCGGCCGCCGGCTTTTCGGCCTACGCCGGCCAGTATAACGACGCTCTCGGCATCCTCATCGCCGTCATGATCGACGCCGTCTTCGGCTTCGTCCAGGAACGCCGGGCCGAGAACGCGGTGTCGCAGCTCAAGGACCTGGTGGTGCAGGAGGCGACCGCGGTCCGCGACAACGGCCGGCGCCGGCTGGCCTCGTGGTCGCTCGTGCCCGGCGACATCCTGATCGTCAGGGAAGGGGACCGGGTCGCCGCGGACGCCCGGCTGATCGAGTGCCGCGACCTCAGGACCGACGAATCGTCGCTGACCGGCGAATCGCTGCCGGCTCCCAAGTCGGCCGAGCCGGTCCGGCGCGACGCGCCGCTGGCCGAACAGGCCGACATGATCTGGGCGGGCACCAGCGTCGCCGCCGGCCAGGGACTGGCCGTCGTCGTCGAGACCGGCACCCGCACCGCCCTCGGCGGCATCGCCGCCTCGCTCGCGGCCATCAAGCGGCCGAAGACGCCGCTCGAGACCCGGTTCGACCGTCTCGGCCGCCAGCTCGGGATCCTGTCGCTGGTCCTGGCCGCGGTCGTGCTGCTGGCCGGCCTGGCCCGCGGCTTCGGCATCACGGACATGTTCTTCTTCACCGTCGCCCTGGCCGTCTCCGTGATCCCCGAGGGCCTGCCCGCGGTCCTGGCCGTGGTCCTGGCCATCGGCGTCCAGCGGATGGCCCGCCGGCACGCCATCATCCGCCGCATCGCGGCGGTCGAGACCCTGGGCGTCGCCGACGTCATCTGCACCGACAAGACCGGCACGCTGACCGAGAACAAGATGACCGTCCGCGAGGTCATGACCGCCGGCCGCGAGATCGCGGTCACCGGCGAGGGCTGGGAGCCCGTCGGCGAATTCCGTTCGGCCGGCCTGACGGTCCGGCCCGACGCCGCGCCCGAATTTTCGCTCCTGCTCAGGGCGGCCGCCTTCTGCGCCGACGCCGAGATCGAGCGCCGCGGCGGCACCGTCGGCATCACCGGCGACCCGACCGAAGGCGCGCTGGTGGTGCTCGCGGCCAAGGCCGGCCTGGACAAGGGCTCCCTCTCCGGCGAACTTAGGAAGATCGACAACATGCCGTTCTCATCAGAACGCAAATACCAGGCGGCCCTGGTCGAACCGGTCGGGCCCGGCCCGGCGGACGGGACGCTCTTCGCCGTCGGCGCCTACGAGGTCATCGCCGCGCGCTGTTCGACGGTCATGGCGGACGGCGCCCTCCGTCCCTTCGACGCCGCCGAGCGCCGCCGCTTCGACGACGCCAACGCGGCCATGGCCGGCCGGGCGCTGCGCGTCCTGGCCGCCGCCCGCCGGACCATGCCCGGCGATCGCCGCGAGATATCCGACGGCGACGCCGCCGGCCTGACCCTCCTGGGGCTCGTCGGCATGATCGATCCGCCGCGTCCGGGCGTGACCGAGGCCCTGGCGCGCTGCCGCGACGCCGGCATCCGGGTGATCATGGTCACCGGCGACCAGAAGGCCACGGCCCTGGCCATCGGCCGCGAGATCGGCCTGGTCGATGATGCCTCGGCCGTCTACTCGGAATCGGACATCGCCGCGCTCTCCGAGGGAGACTTCCTCAAGATCCTGCGCCGCGCCGCCGTGTTCGCCCGGGTCACGCCGTTGACCAAGCTCCGGATCATCGAGGGACTGGAGCGGCTCGGCCGGACCGTGGCCATGACCGGCGACGGCGTCAACGACGCGCCGGCTCTGAAGCGGGCGGCCATCGGCGTCTCGATGGGCCCGTCGGGCACCGACGTCTCGCGGGAGGTCGCCGACATGGTCCTGGCCGACGACAACTTCGTGTCCATCGTCAACGCCGTGGAGGAGGGGCGGGTCGTCTTCCGCAACGTCAAACAGACCACGGCCTATCTTTTCACCACCAACCTGGCCGAGGCCATCACCATCCTGGCCGCGATCCTGATCGGCCTGCCCCTGCCGCTCCTGCCGGCGCAGGTCCTCTGGATGAACCTGGTCACCGACGGCCTGCCGGACATCGCCCTGGCCACCGAGCCGGCCGGCGCCGGGGTCCTCGGCGAACCGCCGCGCCGGCGCGACGCGCCGTTCATCACCCGCGGCATCCTGCTGCAGGCGCTGGTCATCTCCGTCCTGATGTGCGTCGGCACGCTGACCCTTTTCGTCTGGGCCGGCCGGGGCGGCGACCTGACCTACGCCCGGTCCGTGGCCTTCACGGCCATGGCCATGTTCCAGCTCTGGAACGTCCTGAACATGCGCTCGCCGACGGTTTCGATCTTCCGGCTGGGACTTTTCACCAATCTATTCGTCGTCGCCGCCGTCGCCGTTTCCGTCGGCCTGCAGTGCCTGGTGCTTTACCTGCCGTTCCTGAGGACGACCTTCCGCGCCGCTCCGCTCGGACCCGGCGTTTGGGCCCTGATCCTGGCGGTCTCGGGTTCCGTTTTCCTTGCCGGCGAAGGGTACAAATGGCTGGCCCGCCGCGGCTATATCCCGAAGAAATGGCTTTGAGGCCGGGTTATACACAGCCATTTGACCCCCTTTCCGCCTTCGATTAAAATAGCTTCATCGTTCGGCATCCGCGGGAAGCGGCTGCCGTCGACTTTTTTGACGAGCCGGACCACCTCGCCGAAGGGCCGACAGCTGCCGCGGCCGGCGCATGCCGCCTAAATCAAAACTCATCTCACGTCTAACGAGTCATTTGGTTATGATCCATGACGACACCAACGCGAAGAGCGAGGGTCTGACGCTGTCCCCGAAGCTCAGTTTCCTTTTCGGCCTGATCGGCGGGATCCTGGTGCTCTGCAGCATCGGCTTCTTCATCCTGCTGGCCGTGGTCCTGAAGGGCGGTCTGCCGTCCAAGGGTTCCGAGGCCCAGCCCGTCGCCGCCGTCAATCCCAGCCCCAGCCCGTCGCCGTCGCCGTCGGCCCCGCAGCCCGAAGAGCAGGTCGGCACCGTCACTCCGGTCTCCGCCACCGACAACGTCCAGGGTCCGAAGAGCGCGCCGGTCACGCTGATCGAGTACTCGGACTTCCAGTGCCCTTACTGCCAGGCTTTCCAGGCCACGATGAACCAGGCCATGGCCAAGTATAAGGGCCAGATCAGGTGGGTCTACCGGTATTTCCCGCTGTCCTTCCATCCGAACGCCACTCCGGCCGCCAATGCCGCCGCCTGCGCCGCGGAGCAGGGCAAGTTCTGGGAATTCGCCGATGCGCTCTACGCCGATCAGAGCAACCTGGGTGACGCTCTCTACACCAAGGTGGCGACGGACCTCAAGCTGAACATGAGCAAGTTCAACTCCTGCTACACGTCGAAGAAGTACCAGTCCGCCATCGATGCCGACCGCGCGAGCGGATCGGCTGCCAACGTGAGCGGCACCCCGGGTACCATCATCATCGGCAAGAACGGCAGCAAACAGCTCGTTCCGGGCGCCCTGCCCATCGAGCAGCTGTCGACGATGATCGACGCCGCCCTGCAGAACTAGAACAGCGAAAAAAGCCGAAAAACCGGCCGGCCTGCGCCGGCCGGTTTTGTTTCGGGCCGAGCCCCGTCCCGGCGGTTGACTTTTAAGCCTGATCATGGTATGTTTGGGCATCGGTCGTCGATCCCTAGGGTTCCAGACCCGGGGATTTTTTGGACCGCTAACCGCTTATGGCCAAAGAGATCCGCAACATCGCCATCATCGCCCACGTCGACCACGGCAAGACCACGCTCGTCGACGCGCTTTTGAAGCAGTCCCACGCGCTCAAGAAGGGGACGGAAGGCAACGAGCTCATCATGGACTCGAACGAACTGGAGCGGGAGCGCGGCATCACCATCTTCTCCAAGAACGCCGCCGTCGAGTACCAGGGCGTGAAGATCAACATCATCGACACCCCCGGGCACGCCGACTTCGGCGGGGAAGTGGAGCGCATCATGCGCATGGTCGACGGCGCGGTCCTGCTCGTCGACGCCAAGGAAGGCCCGATGCCTCAGACCAAGTTCGTCCTGCGCAACGCCATCAAGGCCGGCCACAAGATCATCGTGGTCATCAACAAGATCGACAAGCCCGAAGCCCGGGTCGAATGGGTGCTCAACAAGACCTTCGACCTCTTCATCGAACTGGGCGCTTCGGACGAGCAGGCCAATTTTCCGGTCCTCTACGCCTCGGGCGTCCAGGGCAAGGCCGGCCTCGAGCCGGACCTGTCCAAGATGACCGCCATCCGGCCGGTCTTCGACACCATCCTCCAGGTCATCCCGCCGGCCCGGGCCGAACTCGACAAGCCGGCGCAGATGCTCACCGTCAACCTGGCCTACGACAACTTCAAGGGCAAGATCGCCGTCGGCCGCCTGTATTCCGGCACGCTCAAGAAGGGCATGGAGGTCGTCCACATCAACCGCGAAGGCAAGATGAAGCGGGTCAAGCTGACCAACGTCATGTCCTTCGAGGGGCTCCAGCGCGTGGACCGTGACGAGGTCTACGCCGGCGACGTCGTCGCCGTGGCCGGCATCCCGGACGTCTCCATCGGCGAGACCATCTGCAGCCCGGAGAACCCGGAGGCCCTGCCGGTCATCGCCATCGAGGAACCGACGGTCAAGATGACCTTCGGCATCAACACCTCGCCCTTTTCCGGCCAGGAAGGCCAGTGGACCACTTCGCGGCAGATCAAGGAGCGGCTCGAGCGCGAACTCGAGACCGACGTCGCCCTGCGGCGTTTCAACACCGAATCCATGGACCGCTGGACGATCGCCGGCCGCGGCGAACTGCACCTGGCCATCCTGATCGAAAAGATGCGGCGCGAGGGTTTCGAGCTCGAGGTGTCCAAGCCGCAGGTCATCTTCAAGGAGGACGCCGGCGGCCGCAAGCAGGAGCCGATGGAACAGGTGACCATCGAGGTCCCGGAGGAGTTCGTCGGCGTGGTCATCGAGAAGATGGGCACGCGCCGCGGCGAGATGAAGGACATGCGCGTCGAGAACAAGACCGCCTACCTGGAGTTCGCCATTCCGACCCGCGGCCTCATCGGCTACCGCTCCGAACTGCTGACCGACACCAAGGGCCTGGGCATCATGAACTCGCTCTTCCTCGGCTATGAGGACTACAAGGGCGATTTCGAGGCCAACGCCCACGGTTCGCTCGTCGCTTTCGAGGACGGCGTCACCGTCACCTACGGCCTGGTCGCCGCCCAGGAGCGCGGCCAGCTGTTCGTCGGCCCGGGCGTCCACGTCTACGCCGGCATGGTCGTCGGCCAGAACGCCAAGACCGAAGACATCGAGGTCAACGTCTGCAAGGAGAAGAAGCTTTCGAACATGCGGTCCAAGGGCGACGGCGGCAGCGCCAAGGTGGACGTGCCCCGGACCATGGACCTGGAGGACGCGCTCGAGTTCATCGGCGACGACGAACTGGTCGAGGTGACCCCGAAGAACATCCGCATCCGCAAGATGGTCCTGAATCACCTGGAACGGAAGCGCTCCCAGCGCGACGACCGCAAAGATCAGGCCTGACCGCCTTCCGGATATCCCGCGAAAAAAGACCCGCCGGCCGACCGGCGGGTCTTCGATATCGGGGCTCATTGAGGATGGCCGCCGGATAGGGTAAAATTAATGCATAAACGATCTTCACCTATGCCCAAGAAAGAAGGACTGCCCCACATAACCTGCGAACACCTGCTCGGCCTGCGCGAAAGCGATCTCGAGCACGTCGTCCTGGACGTCCGCGACCAGGCCGATTTTGACGTCGGCCATATCACCGGATCGGTCCACGTGCCCCGCCACGAGCTGGCCGAGAACGTCGAGAACGTCATCGCCGACAAGTCCCGCAAGGTCGTGGTCGTCGTCGGCCCGACCCAGGAGGCCGAGATCGAGAAGGTCCACGAGACCCTGGCCGGCCTGGGCTACAAGAACGTCGAGTTCCTGGCCGGCGGCTTCGACCGCTGGTGCGAGATCGCGCCGGTCGAGATCGAACCCGACCTGACCGACCTGACGCCGGAGGAGGAAGGCTTCACCGGCGACCGCCTGAGCGACATCGATCCCGAGAAGGCCGATAACGAACCCATGATGTGATCGGCCGCGACACCATCCTGACGACGCTGATCGGCGCGGTCTGGTTCATGGCCGCGGTGCTGTTCATCGCCCTGTCAGCCGCGGCCGGCGTCTTTTACCTGGGCGACTGGTTCCTGGCCGTCCTGGTCATCTTCCTGTCGCTCGTCGGCTCGCTCTTCTTCGTGTCGACCGCGTATTCCGTTTTCTTCGGCGCGCCCTTCGTTCCGACCGACCAGCGCAACGTCGACGAGATGCTCCGGCTGGCCGGGGTCAAGGCGGGGGACAAGGTCGTCGACCTCGGATCGGGCGACGGCCGGATCATCGTCGCCGCCGCCAAGCTCGGCGCGAAGGCCGAAGGCTGGGAGATCAGCCCGTTCCTCTGGCTGGCCTCGCTCTGGCGGATCCGCAAGGCCAGGGTCGGCGCCCTGGCCAAGGCCCACCTCGGCACCTACTGGTCGGAAAAGTTCTCCGACGCCGATGTGGTCACCCTTTTCCTGATCAACACCCAGATGAAGCGGATGCAGAAAAAGCTGCGGGCCGAGCTGCGGCCGGGCAGCCGGGTGGTGTCCTACGCTTTCAAATTCCCCGATTGGGCGATCGCCGACCGGAGCGGCACCGGCGTTTACCTGTACCGGCAGGAGGCAGCCGGACCGGTTGAAACTGTCAAAGAGTCTTGACAAAATCCGGAATATCTGCTATATTCAACCCGAGTGTCGGACAGGTTTTTAACGCCCCAGCCGGGCGTTTTTTCGTAATTAAGGCGGAAAA
>JBAIWZ010000050.1:0-4111 GCA_037916955.1 Acutalibacteraceae bacterium
ATCCTGGCCGGCGCGCCGGAGGCGTCCGCGCCGGTTGGCGCCGGGTCCGTCTGGGTCTTCCTCCTGTCGTTCGGCATCGCCTCGGTCCTGATGGTGGCGCTGGTCCGCACCCGCCGCGGTTCGAAGCTCTTTTCCGCCCTGTTCCTGCTCGCGGTCTTCTCGGGCATCGGCCTGCTGTTCGACCGGCTCTGGGGCCCGTCGGCCGCCGTCGCCGCCGCTTCGCTGTCCATCCTGCTCTACTACGGCAGCCGGACCGTCGCGGCCGCCGACCTGGTGATGACCCTGGGCATGGCCGGCGTCGCCGTGATCCTCGGCGAGGGGTTCCGTCCCTCGGCCGTCGCCGTCATCCTGGCGGTGCTCGCGGTCTACGACATCATCGCCGTGCTCGTGACCGGGCATATGGCCACGGCCGCCGCCTCGCTGATCCGCCGCGGTGTCGTCTTCGCCCTGATCCTGCCCTGGAGCCCGTCGGGGCTGCTCAGGCGGCCGGACCAGGCCGTCCAGGGCGAGGGATTCATGTTCATGGGCACCGGCGACGCGGTGCTGCCGGCGCTGCTCCTGGCCTCGGTCGGACGCAGCGAACCGGTCCGGATGCTGCCGACCGCCGTCGGCGCGCTCCTGGGCCTGGCGCTCACCAACGTCATCTTCATTTCACAGCCTAAAATTAAACCGCTGCCGGCGCTGCCGCCGATCGTCCTCGGAGCCGCGGCCGGATATCTATTCTCTTTCTTGTTCGCTTGAACGAGACGAAGTATGTACAACATCATCATGATCGGTCCGCAGGGTTCGGGTAAGGGGACGCAGGGCGACAAGATCGCCGAGAAGCTGGGCATCCCGACCGTTTCCGTGGGCAAGCTGTTCCGCGCCGAGATCGACCGCAACACCGGTCTGGGCCGCGACATTTCCGGCTACATCGAACGGGGCGAACTGGTCCCGGACGACCTGGTCGACCAGGTCATGTCCGAGCGCCTGGCCGAGGATGACGCCGTCAACGGCGTGATCGTCGACGGCTTTCCCCGGAGCGTCGCCCAGGCCGACGTGCTCGACGAGATCTTCACCAAGCTCAACCGCCAGGTGACCCACGTCATCTACCTGACCGTCAGCGACGAGGAGTCCGTCCGCCGCCTGTCCGGCCGGCGCGTCTGTTCCAATCCGAACTGCGGACTGACCTACCACGTCGAATTCAACCCGCCCAAGAAGGACGCCAATTTCTGCGACCGCTGCGGCAGCCCGCTGACCCAGCGCCAGGACGACACGCCCGAGGCGATCAAGCGGCGGCTCGAGCTCTACCACAAGGAGACCCAGCCGGTCGTCGATTTCTACAAGAAGCGCGGCATCCTCTTCGCCATCGACGGCAACCAGCCGATCGGCCAGGTTCAGGCGGCCATCTTTTCGGCCCTGGGCATCTGAGCGCCGCGCGGTTTGACGCCGCGCCGGCGTTAAGGTAAATATCAGGCATCGTTCATTGATGCCCCGTTGGAGGTCACCATGGAAAAGGCCAAGAAACAGCGCACCACGGTCAAGGCCGCGGATTTCGACCTGGTCATCGGACTGACCGGCCTCAAGGCGGCCGGCAAGGACGTGCTGGCCGAGATGCTCGTCGGCCGGAACTTCGGCGTGCGCCGCTGTTCCGACGAGATCATCGAGGAGGCGAAGCGCCGCGGCATCGAGACGCCGAGCTTCCAGCAGAAGATCGAGATCGGCAACTGGGGCCGCGACTCCGGCGACGGCGCTTTCTGGGCCAAGCGGGTCCTCGAGACCATGAAGGCCCGGAATTGCCGCCTGGTCGTCATCAACGGCCTGCGCCATCCCGACGAGGTCGCCGGACTCCGGCGGCTCCTGGGCCGGGTCTTCGTCATGGCCGGCATCGTCGCGCCGACCCCGGTCCGCGCCAAGCGGCTCCTGGACAGGCAGCGGCCCGGCGATCCGAAGAACATGGAGGAGTTCCTCCAGCTCGACGACGCCGACCGCGGCATCGGCCAGCCGGCGCACGGCCAGCAGGTCGACCGGACGCTCGCCACCGTGCCCTACGAGAACGTCTTCAACAACACCGGCACTCTCGAGGAGTACCGCGCCTGGGTCGAGGCGTTCGCCGACCGCCTGCTCGCGGAACGCAAGTAGTTCCGGCAGTACGGGCCGCTCGCTGAGCGGCTTTTTTTGTCGCCCCGGCCGCTTTCCATAAACCGTCTTTTGGCCTAAACTGACCCTGTTGCAGCCTTATGATCTACCTCAAATCCAACGAAGAAATAGCCGTCATCCGCGAGGGCGGGCACATCCTGTCGGCCATCCTGGCGGAGCTCGCCGGACTGGTCCGGCCCGGCACTGACACCGCCGACCTGGAAGAACTGGCCCTGCGCCGGATGAAGGAGGCCGGCGGCGAGCCGGCGTTCAAGGGTTACCGGATCGAGGGGGTCCGGCGGCCGTTCCCGACGGCGCTCTGCGCTTCGATCAACAACGAGGTCGTGCACGGTTTCGCCGTGCCCGGCCGCAAGGTCGTCGAGGGCGACCTGCTGAAGCTGGACATCGGCCTCCGTTACCGCGGCGGCTACACCGACACGGCCCTGACCGTGCCGGTCGGCCGCGTTTCGCCGGAAGCGGCGAAGCTTCTCGGCGTCACCCGCGATTCCCTGAACGTCGGTCTGGGCAAGGTCCGCGCCGGCAACTGGATCCGCGACATCGGCAAGGCCGTCGACGGCCACGTGCGGCGCGCCGGCTTCACCACGGTCAAGGCGCTCTGCGGCCACGGCGTCGGCCGGCAGGTCCACGAGGACCCGCAGATCCCGAATTACCTGGACCGGTCGCTCGAACCCGTCCGCATCGTGAACGGAATGGTCCTGGCGATCGAGCCGATGGTCAACGCCGGCGGCGACGACGTCTACACCCTGCCCGACGCCTGGACCGTGGCCACGGCCGACGGCCGGCTCTCGGCGCATTTCGAAGTGACCGTGGCCCTGACCGACGACGGTCCCGAGATCATGACGCCGCAGGCCGGCGTCGAACTCTGAGCCTCATGAAACTCCTGGGCGTCGATTACGGAACCAAGAAGACCGGGCTCGCGACCGCGGACACCGCCGTGCCGCTGGCTTTTCCGCTGCGCACGGTCGAGGCGGAGACGCCCGAAGCGGCGGCCAGGGCCGTCGCCGAGGCGGCGTCCGCCGAAGGAGCCGACCGGATCGTCGTCGGCATGCCCTACCGCCTTTCCGGCGATGACGAACCGGGGGAGTCCGAACGCGCCGTCACCGTTTTTTTGGCCGCGCTCCGGCCGCTGACCGGTCTGCCGATCGAGACCGAGGACGAGCGCCTGTCCACGGCCGCCGCCTCGCGCCTGCTGAAGGAGGCCGGCGGAGCGAAGAAGCGCGGCGCCGACGACGCGCTGGCGGCCGCGGCCATCCTAGAAACCTACCTCGCCCGCCTGAAGCGGTCCGGCGCCTGACCTATGCCGACCTACCGCGACCGGGGCATCGTTCTCAAGATCCGGCCGACGCGCGACGCCGACCGGCGTTACACCGTCTTCACCGAGAATCACGGCAAGATCGACGTGCTGGCCAAGGGTACGCGCTGGAGCCGCAGCAAGATGTCGCCGCACATGGGCGGCCTGGGCGTGGTCGAACTGATGGTCGCCCGCGGCCGCCGGGCCGACCGTCTGGCCGGCGCCAGCCTGGTCCGTCCGTTCCGGGAAGCCATGAATTCGCTGGCCAAGACGTCGTCGGTCCAAAGCTTCCTCCTGCTGGTCGACGCCCTGACCCGGCGCGAGCTGCCGGAAGAGCGTATTTTTGCTTTATTGAGCGAATTTTTGGAGGCGGTCGAATCTGCGCCGGAAGCGCCGCGGGCCATCCGGCCGCCGGTCTTCGACGCCGCCGCCGTCAAACTCCTGGACATCCTGGGTTTCGCCCCCGAACTCGATTCCTGCGTCGCCTGCCGCCGGCCGCTGACCGCGCCCGGTGATGACGTCGTCAGCGTCGTCCGCGGCGGGGCGGTCTGCCGCGACTGCCGCGAGCCGGCCAGCCTGATCCTGACGGCCGGCGGCCTGGAGATCCTGCGCCGGTTCCGCCGCGAGCCGCTCTCGGCCTTCGCCGCGGCTCCGGTCCCGGGTACGGCCGGCGTCGGCCCA
>JBAIWZ010000051.1:0-4330 GCA_037916955.1 Acutalibacteraceae bacterium
GTAATGACTCAGGGAATCTTTCCGCAAAGTGGCGACCCGCGTGGTCAGCCTCAGCATTATCCAGATAATGAAAATGCCGGGAATTCCGGCAGTTTTCTTGTTGAACTATTTCTTCTCCGGCTGGCCGCCCTGGAGCTGGATCAGCTGGCCGCAGGCCGCGGCGATGTCCTCGCCCATCGAACGCCGCCGCGTCACGATCACGCCTTTCTTTTCCAGGAACGCGGTGAAGGCGGCGATCTCGTCGTCGGACGAGCCGAGGAAGGCCGTGCCGGTGAAGTTGTAGGGGATGAGGTTGACCCGGGCCCGGCCGGAGGCGTTAACGAACCTGGCCAGGAGGTCGGCGTGCTTCGCGGTGTCGTTGACCCCGGCCAGCATCACGTATTCGAAGGTCAGATGGTGGCGGCGGTTGCCGAGCGTCTCCAGGTAGCGCCGGGCCCAGTCGGCCAGCTTCGGCAGGAATTCGTCGTGCGTCGTCGGCATGATCTTCTTGCGTGTCAGCGGATCGGCGCTGTGCAGGGACACGGCCAGCCGGACCGGCGGCCAGTCCCGGTCGGTCAGGATGCCCTCGAGGCGGGGGAGCAGGCCGACCGTGGAAACGGTGATCCGCGTCGGGCCGAGGTCGGTTCGTTTGAGCAGGGTGCGCAGGGCGGACTTCACGTTGTCATAGTTGGCCAGCGGTTCGCCCATGCCCATGAAGACGACGTTGCTGATTCGTCCGCCGAGATCGGCGCGTTCGGCGAGGTACGCGTTCCAGAACCGGTACTGGTCGACGATCTCGTCGGCGGTCAGGTCGCGGCAGAAGCCCATCCGGCCGGTGGCGCAGAAGGCGCACTTCATGGCGCAGCCGACCTGCGACGAGACGCAGACCGTCCATTCGCCGCGACGGTTCCTCATCAGCACGGTCTCGATCCGGCGGTCGTCCGCGAGCTTCAGGGCCGCCTTGAAAGTGTCGCCGGTGGCGCCCACCAGCACCCGCGGATCGCCGACCGTCGACCAGGGCATCTTTTCGTCCAGGGCGGCTTTGACGGCCTTGGACAGGTTGGAGGCGTCCGACCAGCCGCGCCAGCCCGGCGTGAACAGCGCGCCCTCGATCTGCTGCCAGCGGAACGCGGGTTCGTCAGGCAGCAATTCCCGGAAAAGTTGTTCGCGGTTCTTGATCGTCATAACTCGCGGCGCCCGGCCGCCGGTCAAGCTTAGCATCAAAGCGGCCGCCGTGAAAATTCCCGCGCACGGGGTCCAAAAAACCGCCCCGTTCTCCGCGGGGCGGTTCCGGTCGCGGCTTACAGCGAAGCGTCGACGCCCGACGCCGAATTGTCGAGTTTCGTATAGCCCGTGCCGCAGGCTTTGCGGTCGGCATAGAAGGCGTTCCAGGCCTTCATCCGCGCGGAGCGCATGTCGGACAAGGCCTTCCGGGAGGCGGAAGACCAGGCTTTCCAGGCGGCGTTCTGGGCGGCCTTCCGGTCCTTGGCGACGGTCAGGGCGACCGCGGCCTTCAGGGCGTCCTTGCGGGCGGTCAGGGCATTGGTCAGGGCGGTGCCGCGCGCGCCGACGGCGGCGATGATCGCGGTATCGCGCTTGTCGATGGCAGCGGCGACGCAGGCCGGATCGGCCGGCTTGGGCGCGGGCTTGGCCGCCGTCTTGGGAGCCTCTTTCTTGTCCGACGGAGCCATGACGCCGTTGACCGGGGCGTTGGTCAGGCCGTTGGTCAGGCCATTGGTATTGCTATTGTCGTACTGGGTTTTCGCGGCGAGCACCGGCAGAGCGACGGCGAGCGCCAGAGCGGCAGTGACGGCCGCCGCTTCCAGGGTCTTAATGCGCATAGGCATACCTATTTTGACGGCGGGTTCTTAAGGCGACCCGCCTCAGCCGAATTAATTAAGAACATTATAACAGCATCATCCGGCCCTATTCAATCGTCGCCGGACCGGCGGCATATCAAAAGACGCCCCTCTCGCGGGGCGCCTTTTCGGTTCGATCAGATGTCCAGATTCTTCACGCTCTTAGCACTGCGGTCGAAGGCTGTCCGCGAACGAAAGGACGCTCCTTTTGGGAGCGCCTTTTTCGTTCTATGTATGTCCGTCGATCCGCCCGCAGTACACCAGAGCGTGCAAGGATCAGATATCCAAATTTTTCACGCTCTTCGCGCGGGTGTGGATGAACCTCTTGCGCGGCTCGACGTCCGAGCCCATCAGGATGTCGAAGATCTGGTCGGCCTTCTGGGCGTCGTCCACTGTCACTTCCTTCATCAGGCGGCTGCCGGGGTTCATGGTGGTCTCCCAGAGCTGTTCCGGGTTCATTTCGCCCAGACCTTTGTAGCGCTGGATGGCGATGCCGGTGGCGGAGGCGGCCTCTTCTTCGGTCTCCGCGGGTTCGGCTCCTTCTTCTGCGACGACGACCTTCACCGGCGCGGCCTTGGCCGCCGCCTTGGCCGCCTTGTTGTCGGCCTTCAGTTTCTGCATCTCGGCGATGATCTTGTCGCGCTCCTCGTCGCTGTAGGCGTAGCGGATGTCCTTGCCCCGGGCCAGGCGATAGAGCGGCGGCTGGGCGATGAACAGGTGACGCTCGGTGATGAGTTTCGGCAGATGCCGGTAGAACAGTGTCAGGAGCAGGGTGCGGATGTGGGCGCCGTCGACGTCGGCATCGGTCATGAGCACGATGCGGTTGTAGCGCAGCTTGGTCATGTCGAACTGGTCGTCGATGTTGGTGCCGAGCGCGACGATCAGGCTCTTGATGGCGTCGTTGGCGAGGACCTTGTCGATCCGGGCCCGCTCGACGTTCAGGATCTTGCCGCGGAGCGGCAGGATGGCCTGGAACTCGCGGTTCCGGCCCTGCTTGGCCGAGCCGCCGGCGGAGTCGCCCTCGACGATGAAGATCTCGGAGCGTTCGGCCTCGCGCGAGGAGCAGTCGGCCAGCTTGCCCGGGAGCGTCAGCCCCTCGAGCGCGCCCTTGCGCAGCACGGTGTCGCGGGCGGCGCGGGCGGCCAGGCGGGCGCGCGTGGCCAGGATGCATTTGCCGATGATGGCCTCGGCGTCCTTCGGGTGCTCCTCCAGGTAGATCTCCAGCGCTTCCGCGAAGACCGATTCGACGGCGGTCTTGGCCTCCGGGTTGCCGAGCTTGGCCTTGGTCTGGCCCTCGAACTGCGGCTCCTTGATCTTGACGCTCACGACCGCGGTCAGGCCTTCGCGGCTGTCCTCGCCGCTGATGTTCTCGTCCTTCTCCTTCAGCAGGCCCTGCTTGCGGGCGTAATTGTTCAGTTCGCGGGTCAGCGCCGAGCGCAGGCCGACGAGATGCATGCCGCCGTCGGGGTTGTAGATGTTGTTGGCGAAGGCGTAGACGGTCTCCTTGTAGTCCTCGACGTACTGGCAGGCGATCTCGACCAGTACTCCCTCGGCCTCCTTGTTCACGTAGAAAATGGTCGGATGCTTGACCTCCTTCTGGTGGTTGAGGAAGCGGACGTAGGACTTGATGCCTCCCTCGAAATAGAAGCCGTAGGACTGCTCCTTGCCGCGGACGCGCTTGTCGACGATCGCCATGCGCACGCCTTTGGTCAGGTAGGCCTGCTGGCGGAGGTGGTCGAGGATGGTCGTCCAGTCGTACTCGACGGTCTGGAAGATCTCCGGGTCGGCCTGGAAAGTGATCGTCGTGCCGGTGCCGCGGGCGTTGCCGACGGCCACGACCTTCTTCTGCGGGATGCCGCGCTTGTATTCCTGGACCCAGAGCTTGCCGTCGCGTTTGACCTCGGCCTTCATGTAGGTCGAGAGGGCGTTGACGACCGAGACGCCGACGCCGTGGAGGCCGCCGGAGACCTTGTAGCCGCCGGCGCCGAACTTGCCGCCGGCGTGCAGCTTGGTCAGCACCAGCTCGAGGGCCGAGACGCGGTACTGCTTGTGCATGTCGACCGGGATGCCGCGGCCGTTGTCATAGACCGAGACCATGTTGTCCGGCAGGAGGCTGATGATGATCTCGTTGCAGTAGCCGCCCATGGCCTCGTCGATGGAGTTGTCGACGACCTCCCAGATCAGGTGGTGCAAGCCTGCCGGCCCGGTCGAACCGATGTACATGCCGGGGCGGCGACGCACGGATTCCAGGCCTTCCAGCACGGTGATCTGTTTGGCGGTATAGTCGGAGCCTTTCGCCGCGGGCTTGTTCTTGGGTTGTTTGGCTTTGGCCATAGATGCTTTAGCAACTGAAAATCCGCGATGGCGGATGACGCGAAAATGGTACCACGCGAAGCGGCAGATAGCAAGATTATTTCGGGCCGGCGGGGAGCCAAATCGGCCCCTACGCCGCCCGGCGCGGCCGCGCGTTTTTGGGCATAAAAAAAGCCCCG
>JBAIWZ010000052.1:0-8449 GCA_037916955.1 Acutalibacteraceae bacterium
GCGGCCGCGATCTCGTCCGGCAGCGGTCCGGCGTCCGCGAGCGAATCCAACAGCGGATTGCCGCCCTCGGCGTCCTCGAATGACGAAAAAGCGGCCGGCCGCTTCTTGCGCAGCCAGTCGATGGCCGTGTTCCGGGCGATGCCGAAAAGCCAGGAGCGGAAGCAGAACTCGCCGCGGTAAGTGCGGAAGCGCTTCCAGGCCTTGACGAAGGTCTCCTGGACGATGTCCTCGGCGTCCGCCGGGTCGGCGAAACGCAGGGTGAAATTGTAGACGGGCTTCAGGTAACGTTCGACCAGGACGCGGAAGGCGTCTTCATCCCCGTTCAAATGCGCGGCGATCAGCTGCGCGTCGGTTGGTTCTTGATTCATACTGCGGATCCCAGCCCGCACCCTATTATGAAGCAGACCGCGCCGATTTTCAAGCCTCCGCCCGCCGGTCGGAATGAAAAAACCGCCCGCGGAGATGCGGACGGTCGAAGATCACTGGCCGGGATCGCCGGCCAGGACGGCGGCGCCGTTGCGGGCCTCGACGCAGCGGAGCGTGAGCAGGCCGCCGGGAAGCTGGCGGATGCCGGAGCGCGTGGTCCGGCCGGTCCGGTAGCCGGCGGCGCGGGCGGCGGCGACGACGCGGCCGTCGTAGCTGCCGTAGGGATAGGCGAGGTCGGCGGCCGGACGGTCGAGCGCCGTTTCCAGGGCCGAGCGGCTGCCTTCGAGCTCGCGCCTGAGCGCGGCGTCGCCGAGCCGGGTCAGGAACGGATGGGTCCGCGTGTGCGAACCGATGTTCATGCCGCGGCCGGCCATCTGCCTGACCTGGTCCCAGGACAGGAAGTGGCGGTGGCCGAGATACTCGGTCGTGACGTAAAAGGTCGCGGTGGCGCCATAGCGCTCGAGGACCGGCAGGGCGTAGCGGAACTGGTTGTCCCAGCCGTCGTCGAAAGTGATGACGACCGGCTTCGGAGGCAGCGCCTGGCCGCCTTCCAGGCTGGCCGCGAGCGCCGGCAGCGGAATGACCGTGTAGCCGTTGTCCCGGAGCCAGCGCAGCTGCGACTCGAAGACGTCCGGCTCGACGGTGAGCCGCCGCTGCATCGGCGTCATCCCCGGATATCGCGGCGCGACGCTGTGATACATGAGGATCGGCGCGAGCACGCCGCCGGCTTCGGCCGCTTCGCGCTCCAGCTCGCCGAGCGGCGACGGCGGTCCGGGCGGCACGGCCTCGTAGGATTCGAGCAGCTCCCGCGCGAAACGCCCTTCGTCATAGTGGCGGCGGTTCAGCCAGAAGGCGGCCGCGACGACGGCGGCCAGCAGGCCCAGGCAGATCCAGCGGCTGATCCGGAAAGAAGTTCTGGTCGGATCGGGCATGGCCAACTCCTTTTCAAGGTGCCGAAAAACTGCCCAGCGGGCAGTGTTTTTTTACGTCAGCGCCGCTGCAAAGTCAAAACAGCGGACGCCGGAACGATTCGACCGGCCACGCCGCGCTGCGGCGCTTTCCGCTCAGCGGGACTTGTCCTTCAAAAGCTTGGCGAACTTTTTCCTGACCTTCTCCAGCTTCGGATCGATCATCAGCAGGCAGTACGGCGCCGTCCGGTGGTGTTCGTAATAGTCCTTATGGTAGTCCTCGGCCGGATAGAACTTGTCGAGCTGCCTGATCTCGGTGACGATCGGCTTGCCGCCAGGACTCTTGGCCTCGAGGTTGCGGATGTATTCTTCCGCCGACCACTTCTGGTCCTTGCCGCCGTACAGGATGATCGACCGATACTGCGTGCCGACGTCGGTCCCCTGCCGGTTGAGGCTGGTCGGATCGTGCGTCGCGAAGAACACGGTCAGCAGGTCGTCGTAGCCGATCAGCGACGGGTCGAACTCCACCCGAGTGACCTCGGCATGGCCGGTCTCGCCGGTCGATACTTCCTCATAGGTCGGGTCGGCCGCGCTGCCGCCGGCGTAACCGGGCGCCGCCGAGACCACGCCGCGGAGCATCTTGAAGACCGCTTCCGTGCACCAGAAACAGCCGCCGCCGAAATAAGCGAATGACGTCCGGCGCCCGCCCTGCATACCGTCACTCCAGCTCGGCCGGCTCGAGAGGCCGCGCCGCCGGACCGTGCTTGACCGAGAAGTCGCTGTTGAACCGGGAGCCGTGGCAGGGGCAGTCGAAGGTCCCTTCCTTCCCGTTCCAAGCGACGGTGCAGCCGCGATGAGTGCAGACGGCCGACGCCGCCCGGGTCTTCCCCTTGTCGTTGTAGACCGCGAGTTTTTTGCCGCCGACGTCGGCGACCGCGCCTTCTCCGGGTTTGAGTTTCGGCAGAGCCATATTTATTCCGCTTTAAAAAATAATTTGTCAGGTATGGTCGGTATAGGTCTCGACGCCCTTGAGCAGGCGGATGACCGAGATCGCGGCGTTGCAGCCCTCGCCGGCCGACTTCGCGATCTGCGAATTGCCGCCGGTGACGCTGCCCGCGGCCCAGACGCCGGGCAGGCTGGTCCGCCCGTCGCGGTCGATCACCAGGAACCGGTCGGCCGTCTGCGCCAGTCCGAGCTTGTAGGCGAAGGTGACGCCGCCGGCGGTGCCCATGGCCAGGAAGACGCCGTCGACGGGCAGGCCGGCCTGGTCGGACAGGGTCATCTGCCGCACGAACTTGTCGCCGGAGACGGAGACGATCTGCTTGTCCAGCCGGCGGATGCCGAGATCGTCGAGCTTCCGCGCCAGCGACGGATTGATCTCCCAGGGCTGCCCCTGCGAGCAGATGGTCACGTTCTTGGTGTAGACGGCCAGCTCGATCGCCTCCTCGGCCGCGTGCGATCCGCTGCCGACCACTACGACGGTCCGGTCGCGGAACAGCGGGCCGTCGCAGGCCACGCAGGTCTGCACGCCCTTGCCCAGGAACTGCTTCTCGCCGAGAATGCCGGCCGTCGGCAGCTGCCGGCCGGTGGCGATGATGACGGCTTCGGCCGTCTTCTTCTGCAGGGCGGCGGTGGTCACCGCGAACTCGCGGTCCTTCTGCTCGACGTCGATGACCTCGTCGCGGAGCAGATCGACGCCGCAGCGCTGCAGGTGGCTGGCGCCGTTGGCCAGGAGCGTCTGGCCGCTCGGCGAATTGGACACGCCGAAATAGTTGTCGATGACCTGTCCGAAGAACAGGTCGCCCTGCTCCGGCACGCCGACGAGCAGGGTCTTGACCCCGGCGCGGCCGAGGAAAAGTCCGGCCTGCTGGCCGGCCGGTCCGGCGCCGATGACGATGCACTGGTAGTCGGCCATATGGAACGTCCGCTTATTTGCCCGGTTCGATAAAAAAATTCAGGCTGCCGCCGCGGGCGCCGAAGCTTTGTCCGATCTTGCTGGTTCCCGGAACGGCTCCGAACCGACGGATCCGTTCAGCCGGCGTTCCGCCTCGCCCATAGGCCGAACTTATATTTCACGCTGATGAAATTATAGCAAAAACCGCCGCGAACCGGAATCGCGGCGGCCCCGTTAATGACGGCGAGCTGCTAAAGCCCGGTGAAGACGTCCTCGATCCGGCCGGCCTTCAGCGCCTTGGTGATGCGGAAGGCGAGCTGAAGCGACGGGTTGTATCTCCCCTGCTCCAGCGAAATGACGGTCTGGCGCGTGACGCCGGCCGCCCGGGCCAGGTCCTCCTGCGTGAGCCCCAGTTCCTGGCGGAGTTTGGCGATGGCGGTTTTCATCAGTCGCGGCGGTCAAGGTAGATATTGCTCGCGGCTTTGGCGGCGAGTCCGGCGCCGATCGCGGCGAGGATGATCGGGTCGACCGCGGCCGGAAGCCCCCGGGCCACGCTGCTGCCGACCTGATAGGCGACGCCGACGCAGAGCACCGCGATGATGGCCCAGAGCGCGTTCCGTTCGGCCACGGCCTCGTGCAGGCGCTCGCGTTCGTCCATCCGCAGTTTCGACATGATATCGATGACGTCGATGAGCATCACGGCACCCCAGGCCATGAGCGCGGCGAAGCGGAACGGCTCGGACCAGCCAGGCACCGCCCTGATCAGGATGATCGGAATGATGAGGGCGGCGACGTAGGCCCAGCCCTGCCAGGTGGCGGGGAAAAGGCCCCAGCCCCCGTATTTCCTTCGCCGGAACCACTGCGGTTTGCCGAACATACGGTCGGAAATGTAAGAAATATATTACGTCAAAAATATATTACATCGGGACGGATCTGTCAAGGGCCGTCCGCGGCGTCCGTAAAAACCGGCCCGAGAGGGGCCGGCCTGGCGACAGCGGCGGGATCGGGTTCACTTTCTTTGACCTCTGAGTTTTTTGGCCTCCAGCGGCAGGATCTTCAGCGCCAGGATGAAGGCGAAGATGATGGCGAAGCCGCACATGATCGACGAAAAGCCGGCGCGGGTGGTGACGAAGAAGGCGTAGAGGAAAAGCGTCGGCGCGACGAACGAGGCGTAAGCGGCCAGGAGCCAGGATTCGGCCTCGCGCTCGCCGTACCGTTTCCAGAGCGCGTGGATCAGCTGGCCGATGCCGATGGCGATGAAGCCGAGGTAATACGTGCCGTAGGCATACAGGAACGCGGCATTGGCGTCGAAGATGACGAAGCGGCCGGTGCAGGAGGTCCGGTTGAATATCTGCGGCAGGAAAACGATGAGCGCTTCGAAGATCGCGGCGCAGGCGAAACCGACGTACGGCCAGGTCTTCTTTCCGGTGACCAGCGTCACCAGCTCCAGGGCCAGCGGCGGCAGCAGGGTGATGCAGACGAAGGCGAATCTGGTCCAGCCCGGGAAATTATTGCCGCCGCAGATCACGGACTCGGACAGCTGGAACAGGCCGAGACAGACGAGCAGCAGCACCGAGATCTGTCCGACGCGGCTCCGGCGGTAGAGCACGAGCGTGTATATGGCGAAGGTCAGCTCGATGATGAAGGTGATCGTCGTGGCCAGCGGCGAAAAACAAAAAAGCGTGACCGAGCGGTCGTCTTTTTCGCGGAAGGGAAACATGTCTGGTTCTGACAGCCGCGCCGCCGGCGGATTAACGACAGCGGACCGCCGCCAAATGGCGCGCGGTCCGTTATAGCCCGTTCAGTTTACCACCTATCGGGTCAGAAGCCCAGCACCTCGTTGACCAGGATCAGGTCGATCTTGCGGAAGGGCATCAGCTTCTCGAAGATCAGCAGCCAGCCGATCATGCTGCCGGCGCCGCCTGTGCTCTTCACCCGTTGATCCTCGAGCGGCAGGCAATACTCCCGGACCCGCTTCAGGCCGGCGTCCAGATCGGGCACGATCTTCTGCGCTCCGACGACCCAGATGACGTGGTTGCTGCTGAAGGCGTAGGCCGGGATCTGGCTGCCGCTGGCCGAAGCCACGACCGCCTCGCCGGTCTCGGTCAGGGCGTGGACGCTGCCGATGAAATGGTCGGCCAGGACGCTTTCCCGGCGCAGCCGGGACTGTTTGGCCGGGTCCTTTTCCTTCAGGATGGCGTCCTTCAGGTTCTTCCAGGGATGGCGGCCGGTTATCAGCAGGTCCGTGAAACCGATCTGCTCGAGCGTGGTCGAGCCGCCGGTCATCACGCCGTCCCCTTTCGGGATCATTTTTCTGAGTTCCTCGAGAGCCTGTTCGCCGTCATCGACGAGCCGGACGCCGATACCGCGGGCTTTCAGGGCCTCGAGCGTCCGGTCGATCGCTGCCTTCGAAGGCAGAATGTCATACGCCATATTTGGTGTTCTTTAGCCGCAGCCTAGCGCCGCATGCCTATACATTATACCGCAGGATCGGCCGGCGATGAACGGTCCGGCGGGATGGCGCCTGTGCCGGCGGACGACCGAAGCGGACAGGGCCGCGGAACGCGGCCGTGGCCCGGTCGGCATTTTTACCCTCAACAGCGCGAATTTTTAAGCCTGTTTTAAGCCCGCCGGTCCGGGCTCCGTTCCGCTTTGACAGTAGCCCGGGCCGATGATTAGATGACCCTGAAGTTCTTTGTCAACCAGAGGAGGTTTGCGATGTCTACCGATACGCGCAAACGGCTCGCCGTTCCCGCTGCTCAACTCCGTCGCGTCTGCGACCCTGTCCATGTCAAGGCCGCGCCCGACGCGGCAGAAGTGATCGGCCAAGAGTCGGCGATGGCATCGATAGACCTCGGTCTTCAGATGTCCGACGGCGGCTATGCCATGAGCCACTACAACGTCGTGGTGGTCGGCTCGGCCAACACCGGCCGGACCGCCAAGACGCTCAAGCATATCCGCCAGTTCGCCGCCGGCGTCGACAAGGCGCCGCCCGACGCCATCTGTCTGCCCGACTTCGCCGCGCCGCGCCGGCCCGCGATCGTCTACGTGCCGGCCGGCAAGGCCGCCACGCTGAAGCTCGCGCTCGACGTCTTCGCCAAGTACGCGACCAAGATCATCCCGTTCAAGGTCGCCAAGGCCCGCGCCGAGCGGATGGGCAGCCTGCACGAGAACATCGTCAAGCTGCGCACCGAAGCCGGCCAGAAGATGTCCGTCTTCGGCTTCGCCCTCGGCGAGAACGAGCAGTCCGTCTTCCTCGTGCCGATGTCGATCGCCAAACCCGATCAGCCGATGGAGCAGGCGGAGTTCGACGCTCTGCCCGACGACATCAAGGACAAGCTGACCGGCGAGATGCACGACAAGGCCGAGGCCGTCCTGCTCGAGACCGAGGAAAAGATCAAGGTCCTCGTCGGCACGGTCATGGGCGAAGCCGCCCAGTCCGACGCCAAGCTCGTCAGCGACTCCGTCGACAAGCACGTCGAGGGCCTGAAGAAGATCGTGGGCGAGAACGAGGCCTTCGACCGCTACCTGAACGGCCTGAGGGGCATGGCCGTCGCGCTCGGCCTCCGCGAGGAGGACGATAACGACGGCGGTCCCGGGGACTGCGACGGCTGCGAGAACTGCTGCTGCCACTGCGGATCCGACGAGGACGACGACGAGAAGGACCCGGCCGAGGTGTTCACGCACCTCTGCCAGATCAACCTGCTCGTCGACAACGGCGGGGCCAAGAACCCGCCGGTGGTCCACACGACCGCGCCCAGCTATTCGCAGCTGTTCGGCCGCGTCAACTACCAGATCACCAGCGCCGACGGCGCGATCAAGGTCGACCACACCATGATCGAGGCCGGCGACCTGCTGCGCGCCAACGGCGGCTACCTGGTGTTCGACATGGCCGACCTGCTCCGCTGGGGCGGCGGCCTGGCCTTCTACAAGCTGTTGAAGGTCATCCGCACCCGCAAGGTGGCCATCGAGAGCAAGGCCAAGTTCGTCGACGCCGAAGGCGGCGTCGACTTTCGCCCGCAGGAGACCGCGGTCGACGTCAAGGTCGTGGTCATCTGCGACCAGTACACGGCCTACATGCTGCGCTACGTCGAACCGGAATTCGACAACCTGTTCCGGATCATCGCCGAGTTCGACGACGAGCTGAAGATCTCCGACGCTCCCGCGGCCTACGCCGCCTTCGTCGAGCTCTGCCGCGCCGAGGCCAAGCTGCCGGAGTTCACTCCGGAAGCGGTGGCCAAGATCGTCGAGTACGGCTCGCGCCGCGCCGGCGACCAGCGCAAGGCTTCGGCCGAGTTCGGGGTCATCAAGGACCTCGTGACCGAAGCGGCCTACTGGGCCGGCCAGGTCAAGGCCGGAACCGTCGGCGCCGGGCATGTCCGCCAGGCGATCGACGCCCGGTACGACCGGCAGGCGCTCTACGTCCGCCGCTACCAGGAGCGGATCGACCGCGGCATCATGCTGCTCGATCTCGAGGGCTCGAAGGTCGGCCAGATCAACGGCTTGGTCTACGGGGCCATCACCCCGGAGATCGCCTTCGGCAGCCCGAAGCGGATCACCGCCCGGGCCTACGCCGGCGAGGAGAAGGTCATCCTCGTCCAGCGGGAAGCCGAGCTCAGCGGCCCGTCGACCAACACCGCCACGGCGACCATCCGCGGCTACATCGCCGGCCAGTACGGCCGGAAAAAGCCGCTCGGACTCGCCGTCTCGATCAGCTTCGAGCAGTGCTACGGCGGCGTCGACGGCGACAGCGCCACTCTGGCCGAGACCATCGCCCTGATCTCCGCGATCACCGAGCTGCCCATCGACCAGAACCTGGCCATCACCGGGTCCATGAACCAGTGGGGACAGGCCCAGCCGATCGGCGGCGCGAACGAGAAGATCGAAGGGCACTTCGGCGCCCTCAAGCGCCGCGGCCTGCTCGGACCCAGCCATGGCGTGGTGCTGCCCAGGAGCAACCTCGATGACCTCATGCTCAAGGAAGAGGTCGTCGAGGCCCACCGCCAGGGGATCTACACGGTCTACGCCTACAACAACCTCGACGAGGTCCTTGAGCTCTTCCTCGGCCGCCCGGCCCAGGAGGTCAAGGCCCTCATCAAGGAGAAGCTGGCGGAGATCGGCAAGGCCACCGACCCTGACGAGACGGACTGACAACTGTGTCGGATTTGATCGGTCACTTCGGTAACCGGCCAAACCTGATCTGAGTTGCTCCCGTCCCCAT
>JBAIWZ010000053.1:0-2708 GCA_037916955.1 Acutalibacteraceae bacterium
CTGGCGTTCGCTTACCTGACCGCCGAAGGCCTGGTTCGCCTGGCTGGCGTCGAACTTGGCCGGACCGGCCGCGCCGCCATGGTGCTGGTCCTGCTCCAGCCGGCCTTCGCCGAGATCTGGTGGAGCCAGGCCGTCTACGCCAAGGTCTACGCCCTGCACGCCCTGCTGTTGATCCTGATCGCCTGGCTGCTGACCGGATTCGCCTCGGGCCGCGGGCGGGACCGCCTTTACGCCGCCGCGTTCGTCTTCGGCCTGGCCTGTTCCAACCACCTGTTCCTGGCGCTGGCCGCCGCGCCCGGTTTCGCGCTTTTTGCCGCCGCCGGAACGGCGCCGTGGAACAAGGCCGGTCTCTGGCTCAAGCTGGCCGGCTGCTGGGCGGCCGGCCTCCTGCCGTACGTCCTTCTTCCGCTGCGGGGTTGGTCGGGCGCGCCCTACATGATGGGCGAAGTCAACGGTTGGATCGGTCTGGCCTGCCATATTTTGCGCTGCCGGTACGACGATGTCGCCCAGGGTGCCTGGAACAAGGTCGGCTTGACCACCGACATGCTGTGGCAGTTGGCGGTCGCCCTCGGCCCGCTGCTCCTGGTCCTGGCCGGTTTCTGGTTCTTCCGCCTCGCCAAGGTCCGCGGCCGCGGCTGGCTGTTGTCCGCCGGGTGCCTGGCGGCGGTCGCGGCGGCGCCCCTGGCCCTGGCCTTCCGGGGAATGGACTGGAGTTCCGACAATTCTTACATGGCCAGGGTCTATGCCCTGCCCGGTTTCGTTTTCGGCGCGATCCTGGCGGCGGCGGGCGCGGCAGCCGCGATGGCCTGGCTGGGCAGCCGCCGGCAGCGCGTCATCGTCGTGTTCCTGCTGGCCCTGCTGCCGGTACTGACCTTGTCCGGCAACTGGGAACGCATCGCCGCTTATCGTGATCCGCTGCCGGACCGGCTGGGCCGCGCCCTCCTGACCAGCCTGCCGCCGAACTCGGTGCTCGCGGTCAACGACTACAACTTCATTCAGGACACGGAATTGTTCGTGCTGGCCTATCTTCAGGTCGTCGAACGCGTCCGGACGGACGTGACCGTGGTCCAGGACGCCGGGATCATTCCTTTCTACATGCCGGACCTCCCGTTCGGTTACGCCGAGGCCGCGTCGCCGGTCAGGCGCCGGCTGCTGATCGAAGCGATCGTGAAGGATCCGAAGCTGGCCGGCCGGCCGGTCTATTCGACCTACGCTCCGGAGGCGGGTAACGGCGGCTGGATCTCGCGGTCGAACGGCCTGGAATTCGAAGTGGAACCCGGACCGGCCGGCGCACGACCGATGTCCGTCGTCCGGATCGGACTGCCTCCCGACGGCCTGCTCCGTTCGCAGCCGGTGTTGGGACTGCTCGCCGCGCACGTGCTTTACGCCCGGGCGGCGGCCGCGGCCGAGACGGGAGACAGCGCCGCCGCGACCAAGGACCTGGTGCGGGCGATCTCCCTCGACACCGTGCCGTTCAGCGACGATTACGTCGGCTTCATGGCCCATCGGGCGGCCTATCGGCGGTTATTGGCGCAACCTTCGGCGGCCGGTGTAAAGTAGGGGGACAGCGACTATGCCGCAGCTGGCCTACAACAAGCGGGCGAATTACGACTACGACATCCTCGAGAAGTTCGAGGCCGGCTTGGTGCTGCAGGGCCAGGAGGTCAAGTCGGTCCGCGCCGGCCGGATGAGCCTGCTCGGCGCCTACGTGACCATCAGCCGCGGTTCGGCCTGGCTGATCAACGGCCATATTTCGAAATTCGAGAAAGCCGGCCCGCTGCCGGAATACGATCCGGACCGGACGCGGCGGCTGCTTCTGCACAAGCGCGAACTCGACCGTTTGGCCGGAAAAATGGAGCAGGCAGGATTGACTTTGGTGCCTATTTCTGTATATACTAAGGGGTCCAAGATCAAGATCGAGTTCGGTCTGGGCCGCGGCAAGAAGCGGTTCGAGAAGAAGGAAGCCATCAAGAAGCGCGAGGTCCAGAGAGAGATCCGCCGGTCATTGAAGTGACCGGCGCGCGTGTCATTCGCCGGGAACGCGGGGCCGCCGGCCGTCCGTTCCGGGGGGATGACAGGCATCGATGGGAGTTCGTTTCACGGTGCGCAAACCGAGGATGTCCGTCACCTCGTTAATCATCGGGCGACGAACAAGTGCAAACTTGCTCACTCGGGTGAAGAACGCGGTGGCTAACGCTTTCGCGCCTTCATTCGCTCCGGCCCTCGCTTAACGCGCGGACCCATCCGCCCCGCTGAAGCCTGATAGGCGGGAACCGGGTGCCATTCATCGGGCGGAGCCGCGGCGATACTCCTGCATCGCGGCCGAAATTGCCAGGAGCCCGGACCGGCGGTTTTCGGCGGCTTCCTACCGCCGGTCTCAGATCCCAAGCCGTCTATGTTTGTAGAAGCGCCGGGGAATGCCTCGCCAGACGGGAGTTCAACTCTCCCCATCTCCACCAACAAGGCCGGACGACGACTGTCGCCCGGCCTTGTTGTTTGGGGGAGAGTTGAACTCGAAGGGGGCTTGGGGGAAACCAGGAGGTTTCCCCCGCCTATTTCGGGGGAGAGTGTGGAGAGGGGCGGAAGCCCCTCTCCAGACGCAGCCGTGGCGAATGTCGCGGCGAGCAGTGAAATTCTCCCCATCTCCACCAAAATTGCCGCATGACCGAATGGTCGTGCGGCGATTTTGTCGGGGGAGAGGTGAACTC
>JBAIWZ010000054.1:0-3164 GCA_037916955.1 Acutalibacteraceae bacterium
GGCGAGGTTTTGCCTTTTTTAAGCATACCTATGAGGTTTATCACCCATATTATAGCAGAGAAATGCCCGGCGCCGTAAGCCGGAAAACCGCCTGCCGCGCGGCGGTCCGTGGTATAATTAGAGGCGATAAATAGTTTCGGTTCGGCTATGAAAAAAGACAGCGAGCGGACGGCGGCCGCCGCCGGCGCCCGGATGCCGGTGCTGTTCGTCGGCCACGGCAACCCGATGAACGCGATCGAAGACAACGCCTACGTCCGGGCCTGGCGCGCCCAGGGCCGGCTGCTGCCGCGGCCGAAAGCCATCCTTTGCATTTCGGCCCACTGGTTCGGGCGCGGCAGCTGGGTGCACGGCGCCGAACGGCCGCGGACCATCTATGATTTCTACGGCTTCCCTCCGGAACTCTACCGCCAGCGCTACGGCTGTCCCGGCGCGCCCGAACTGGCCGAGCGGGTGCGCGGACTGCTCAAAGGCGCCCGCGTCGGCTGGGACCTCGACTGGGGCGTGGATCACGGCTGCTGGGTCCCGCTCATGCACCTGTTCCCGGATGCCGGCGTGCCGGTCTGCCAGCTGAGCCTGGATTACACCAAGCCGACGCGCGCCCACTACGAACTCGGCCGGCGGCTCGCTCCCCTGCGCCGCGAGGGCGTGCTCATCGTCGGCAGCGGCAACGTCCCGCACAACCTGGGCATGTTCGATTTCGAGCGCGACGCCGATCCCTTTCCCTGGGCCGTCCGGTTCGACGAGAAGGTCAAACGCCTGATCCTCGATCGCGACCACGAAGCGCTGATCGAGTACGAAAAACTGGGCCGCGACGCCGAGTTGTCGATCCCGACTCCGGACCACTTCTGGCCTCTCCTTTATGCCCTGGCGCTCCAGGAACCGGACGAGCAGGTCGAATTCTTCGTCGAAGGCATCGCCCACGCCAGCGTTTCCATGAGATCGCTGCGGATCGGCTGAAACCGGCACTGCAAAAGAACGGGGCTCGTGCCCCGTTCTTATTTTTCGCGACCCGGAGAAAGCGGCCCGTTCGCGGTCAAGACGATCATCTTTTTGCTCCGGAGCGATTTTTTAACAATAAGGTCTGGGACCATTCCCGCGGCGGCTTCAGCCCTTGTAACCGCAAGCGGCTTTAATGATATCGGCTCCCTGTTTGGCCAGCGTCCGGTCGAGGATCAGCGGCGGCCCGAAGAACAGCGTGCGCGAGTCGGCCAAAGCGACGATCAGGCCTTGCTCGAAACACCTGCGGGCGACCTCGTAGGCGCGCGCCCCCTTGAACTCGATGCCGAACACCAGGCCGATCCCCCGGACCTCGACGACGTCGGAGAGCTCCTCCAGCGGTTTCAGCTGTTCGATCAGGAAGGGGCCGACGGCCGCCGCGTTCTCCGGCAGCTTCCGCGTTTCGATCAGCGAGACGTTCTTCAGCGCCGCGGCCAGGTCCTGCGGCAGCCAGCCGAAGGTCGAGTAATCGGGAATGCCCTGGCTGGCCCTGAACACCGGCTCGGTCACGAGCGTCGCGCCCATGGCCGCGTAGCCGCCGGTAAAGGCCTTGCCCAGGCAGACGATGTCGGGCTCGAGTCCCCAGAGTTCGCTCGCGAACCAGCGGCCGCAGCGGCCCATGCCCGTGGCCACCTCGTCCATGGCCAGCAGGATGCCGTGCTTGCGGCAGATCTTCTGGATCTCGGGGTAAAAACCGGCGGGCGGGATGAAGCAGCCGGCGTTGGTCCAGACCGGCTCGCTCATGAAGGCGGCGATGTCGCCGCGTTCCCGCGCCAGACGCTCGAATTCGGCCGCCACCTCTCGCCCTTCGGCCTCGGTGCGCGGCAGCGGCAGTTTGATGACGCCCGGCAGGCACGGCTCCATCTTGCTGATGCAGGCGTCCCCGAGCGAGGCGGCGCCGTAGGTGTGGCCGTGATAAACGCCGTTAATGGATACGATGACCGGCTTACCGGCGGCGGCGCGGGCGCATTTCAGCGCGAATTCGACCGCCTCGGAGCCGCTCGTGCAGCGGAAGGCGCGGCGCAGTTTGCCGGGCGCCCGGCTGACGAGTAATTCGGCCAGTTGCTCCTGGGCCGGATAACGGAAGAACGGCGGAACGTAGACGCCGACTTCGGCCTGTTCCTTGATGGCCGCGGCCATCTCCGGGTCGCGCCAGCCGACCGTCGAGACGCACCAGCCGCCCAGGAGATCCAGGTAGCGGCGGCCTCGGTCGTCGATCAGGAAGCAGCCTTCGCCTCCGACGAGATTGACCGGCTGGGAATCGTAGTCCGCGAGATGATCGGCCATATTTCACTTCTTGGTCGGTTCGGCCGCTGCGCCGCGAGCCGCCGGTTCCAGTTCAAGACTCAGCGAATTCATGCAGAAACGCCGGCCGGTCGTGGGCGGCCCGTCGTCGAACAGATGGCCCAGGTGCGAGCCGCAGCGGGCGCAGGTCACTTCGGTGCGGACCATTCCTTGGCTCCGGTCCTCGGTCAGCTTGACGCTGCCGGGCAGGGCCCGGTCAAAACTCGGCCAGCCGGTGCCGGAATCGTATTTGTCCGACGAGGCGAACAACGGGTTGCCGCAGGCGGCGCAAACGAAAGTGCCGCTCCGCTTGTCGTGCAGCAGCTGGCCGCTGAACGGCGGCTCCGTGCCTTTTTCGCGCAGCACGCGGTAGCGCTCCGGCGGAAGCCGTTTCTTCCACTCGGCTTCGTTTTTGGGCAGGGGCTGGGTTGGATCCATAGAAGATCGCTCGGCACCAGCGGTCAGCGGATGCCGGTGTCGCAGGTTATGGTCACGTCGGCGAACTCCCCAGGCTTGACCTCGACGCTGGCCGCGGCGCAGCGCGGCAGCGGCGTGCCGCCGGCGGCCTGAAGCTGGTAGGCGCCGGGGTCGAGATGGATCCGGAAGGCGCCGTCGGGGGACGTGGCGACGTCGCGGGAAAATCCTCCGGGGCCGGTGACGCTGACCGTGGTCTGGTAGGGCTTCGGGGCGCAGCGCGGATCGGGAGGTATGCGCTCGACCGGACAGGTCGGGCCAAGGCTGACCCGGCCGGCGACGCCGCCCGCCGGCGCCTGGATGAAGGTGAACGAGCGGGCCATCGCCTCCAGAATGCCCGAGAACCTGGCCTTGTCGAACTCGGTCACGGTGTTCGGCGGATAATTCTGGATGTTGCCGGAATGAAGCAG
>JBAIWZ010000055.1:0-6462 GCA_037916955.1 Acutalibacteraceae bacterium
TCTTTTCGATGGCCTCTTTCAGCCGGAGACTCTGGTTCTTCGTCTGCCTCATCCTCCTGCCGCTTTTCGCGCTCGCCGCCTTCAACATCTACAGCCAGTACCAGCAGGCCGCGAACGACCTGACCGCGACCGGCCTGAGCATCGTCCGGGCCGCGGCCCAGCAGCAGCAGACCGCCGTCGCCGCGACCGAGCCTTTCCTGTCGGCGCTGGCCAAACTGCCTGAGGTCCGGACGATGGACGCGGCCGGCTGCTCCGCGCTGTTCGCCCAGCTCCTCAAGTCCAACCCGCTCTACGTGAATCTCGGCGCGGTCGACGTCAACGGCCGGCTCTTCTGCAGCGGCATACCGTCCGCCGACGTCGTCAACGTGAACGGCCGGGTCTGGTTCCGCCGGGCGATGGACACCGGCGGCTTCGCGGCCGGCGAGTTCGAGATCGGCGCGGTGACCAGGAAGCGGACCATCAATTTCGGCTATCCGTTCAGCGGCGACGACGGCCGGATGCTCGGCGTGGTCTACGCCTCGCTCGATATCGAACGCTTCAGCGCCTTCGCCGCCAACATCAAGCTGCCGCCGGACAGCACGCTCACCATCCTGGACCGTCAGGGCAACGTACTGGCCCGGTATCCCGAACCGGGCACCTGGGTCGGGCGCAACGTCAAGGGGGAGCCGGTCTTCCGGGCCCTGTTCGGCGGCCCGCTGGTCGAGGGCGTTTACGAGGCCCGCGGGCTGGACAACGTCGAGCGCCTCTACGCCTTCACGCCGCTCGATCCGCGCGCCGCGTCGTCGCCGCTCGTCGCCGTCGGTTTTTCCAAGCAGATCCTTTATCAGGACGTCAGCCGGACCGCGGCGCTGAACCTGGCCGGCCTGCTGCTGATCACGGCGGTCGTCATGCTGATCGCTTTTTACGGCGGCCGCGAGCTGGTCATGCGCCGCGTCGCCGCGCTGCAGGAGGTCGACCGCCTCAAGGACGAATTCGTTTCCCTGGCCTCGCACCAGCTGCGGACGCCGCTCACCGCCGTCCGCTGGCTCAACGAGCTGGTCGCCTCCGGCACGGCCGGGCCGCTGACCGAGATGCAGAAGCAGCTGACGGAGGAATCGGCCCGTTCGATCAGCCAGCTGATCGGCCTGGTCAACGAGCTTCTGGACATCGGCCGTCTCGACCAGGGACGGCTCCAGGTCTCGGCCGGATCCGCGGACGCGGCCGAGCTCGTCGCCGAGACCGTCGGGGAGATCGCGCCGCTGGCCGTCGCCAAATTCCTGAAGATCGAGACCGCGACTTCGGGAACGCCGGTCAGGGTCCACGCCGATCCGCGCCTCGTCAAACAGATCATCCTGAATCTGCTGTCGAACGCCGTGAAATATTCGCCCGAGCACGGCGCGATCACCGTCCGGACGTCCTTCGCGCCGCGGCTGGTGCGCATTTCCGTCGAGGACCGCGGCATCGGCATCCCGGCGGCGGAACAGCCGCGCATCTTCGGACGCTTCTTCCGCGCTTCGAACGTGCGGGCGACGCAGGCGGAAGGCACCGGGCTCGGACTGGCCCTGGCCCGCGCTTTCGCCGAGGCCATGGGCGGGCGCGTGGGTTTCTCATCCAAAGAAAATACCGGCAGCACCTTCTGGCTGGAACTGCCGGCTGAAGCATCCTAACCGCCGCGCGTATGTCTAAAATACTCATCATCGAGGACAGCGAGGGAGTGGTGCTGTCGCTGTCGGTCGCCTTCAAGGCCGCCGGCCACGAACCCGTCGTCGCCCGCGACGGCGTCGCCGGCTTCGAACTGGCCAAATCCGAGCGGCCGGACCTGATCGTGCTCGACCTGTTCCTGCCGCAGATGGACGGGTTCAAGGTCCTGGAATTCCTCAGGCACGAGCGCAGCACCGAGAAGATACCGGTCGTGGTGTTCTCGGCCCTGTCGCAGGAGGCCGATCTGGACCAGGCCAAGCGGCTGGGCGCGACCGATTACATCGTCAAAGCGAACATGTCGATCAACGACGCGATCAAGAGGATCCTGGAACATCTGCCCAAGAATAAAAAATAGATTCCGTCGTCCGTTAAAAGCCGCCCGGCCGGGCGGCTTTTAAAAAACCGTCCTTCGCGGAGGACGGTCTGTTGGACGGCGCGAGGCCGCCTTCAGGGACGCCGCGGCAGGCAGCCGCAGATGAGCGTCGGGTCGTAGGGAACGCAGCGGTTCAGCGCGGACACGAGGTCCATGATGTCGCCGCCGGCGTACCAGGCGTCGAAGGCGCCGATCAGGGTCAGGTCGGCGCGGACCATGATGCGGTCGCTGAAGCGGCCTTCGGGCTCGGTGATGGCGTTGTGCTCGTCCACGAGCGAGTTGAGGACGTCGGTCAGCAGGACGAGCCGTTCGCGCGGCGTCCGGACGGGCTTCCCGGAGAAGAAAGCCTCCATCTTTTCGCCGCGGTCTTTCCGTTGTCGAGAGAGCTGGGTGAGGTCGGTCATGGTCTGCCTCCTCGGGCGGAACCTTAAGGCCATGGCCAGCGGAAGTCAACGCCGTGCCTGAGGCCGCGGTTTTCGGGACGATTTTTGCCCTGGCGGCGCCATTTCTGATCGGCGGCGGGGCCGGGGATGGCGACCCGCTTCCTTTGGGCGCCCGGCGCGGATATCATTAATGACGCGCGAGCCGCGGCGCGATCCGCCGGGCGCGCGATCCGGCCATGAGGCAAAAGACCATCGACATCGCTTTTTACGTGAGCATCCTGCTCAAGGCGCTCAACGCCGCGCTCGAACTGGCCCTGGGCGCGCTTTTCCTGTTCACCGGCGCGGTCGGCGGCATCATCGCCTACCTGGCGCGGATCGAGCTGATCGAGGACCCGACCGACTTCATTGCCGTCCGCGTGATGAACTGGCTGCCGCACCTGACCTCGGGCGCCGAACGGTTCGGCGCGTATTATCTTTTGAGCCACGGGGCGGTCAAGTTGTTCCTGGTCTGGGCGCTGCTCAAGCGCTACCGCTGGGCGTATCCCGCGGCCATCGTCGTCCTGGGCCTGTTCATCGTCTACCAGCTGGCCAGGTTCGCCGGCACTCACTCGGTGCCGATCATCATCCTCACGGCCTTCGACCTGTTCGTCATCTGGATCATCTGGATGGAATACGTCACGCACATCCGGCGCAAAAAGGATCGGGTTCGGCGGTCGGAAGCCGGCAGCGGTCCCGTCTAGCGGCGCGCCGCCGGTCCCTGCCGTTGACCCGGCGCGCGGCCGGGTATAAGTTCAACCCGCCCTTTCCAAAAAGGAGTCGTTCATGAAGCGCGTCGTCAAGAAGACGGTCGTCTATCTCTGCGGCGTCTGCCGCCAGGAGTATCGGTCCGCGCGGGCCGCCCGGGCCTGCGAGCGCGCAGGCGTGGAGAAGAAAGCTTTCAAGAAAGGCGACCGCGTCCGCGTCCGCTGCGGCGAGCGGACCTGCACGCGCGGGCACGAGTACGTCTGCCACGGAGCGATCCGGCGCGTCCTCGGGCCGCTCCCGTACGACGCCGAAATCTTCCTCAAGGGCTTCGGCGTCCCCGACGCCGGGCTCCACAAGTTCCTTTACGAGGTGCCCTGCGACTGCCCCAAGTGCGGTAGCCACGGCGGCGGACTTTATCCCGCCGAACTTCTCCAACGATCGGCTTGAACGCAAAGACCCCCTCTCCAGCGGGGGCTTTTTGTTTTCCGGGCGGGACAGGCCTTGAGAGGCGTGATCTTGTCGGAATGCGAAGACCGTCCGCGCCGGCGGACGGCAAGTGCGGCCGCGGCGTCAATTCACGAAATTGAACAGGTAGCCGGTCAGGATGATGCCGACGGCGACGACGCCGGCGAAGACCGCGAGCAGGCGCGGCTTCATCACCCGGCGCAGGATCATGAATTCCGGCAGCGACAGGGCGGTAACCGCCATCATGAAGGCGAGCGCGGTGCCGACGGCCACGCCCTTCTCGACGAGCGCCCGGACCAGCGGGACGACCCCGGCGGCGTTGGAGTAGAGGGGCACTCCGGCGACGACGGCCAGCGGCACCGCGTACCATTTGTCGGCTCCCGCGTATCCGGCCAGGAACCCGGCCGGGACATAACCGTGGATCCAGGCGCCCAGGCCGATGCCCGCCAGCAGGTAAGGCCAGATCTTTTTCAGGATGTCCGCGGCGTAGTCGCGGGCGTACCTGACGCGGTCGCGCCAGGCCATCTTTGATCCCGGAACGGCGCCGGCCGCCCCGGCTTTCAGGGCGAGCGGCTCAAGCCACTTTTGGGGTTTGAGGCGGCCGATGACCAGCCCGGAAAACACGGCCACCAGGACGCCGCTCGTCACGTAAAGCGCCGCGATCCGCCAGCCGAAGAGCCCCCAGAGCAGCGTCAGGGCGACCTCGTTGATCATCGGGGAGGCGACCAGGAAAGTGAAGGTGACGCCGAGCGGCACGCCGGCCTGGACGAATCCGAGGAACAGCGGCACGGCCGAACACGAACAGAACGGCGTGATCACGCCGAGGGCCGCCGCGAGCAGGTGTCCGGTCAGCGGATGGTGCCGGGCGATGACCGTCCGGATCCGTTCCGGCGGCAGGAACGTCCTGATCAGCGACACGGCGAAGATCACGACGACGAGCAGGATGAGGATCTTGGCCGTGTCGTAAAAGAAGAAGCGAAGCGCTTCTCCGGTCAGTCCGCCCGGCCGCAGGCCCAGCGCCCCGTAGACCAGCTTGTCCGCCGCCCAGGCGAGGGGAAAGAAGGGGTCCATGCTTTCAGGCGCCCGCGGCCTTCCTGATCTCTTCCTTCAGCCTTTCGACGTCCGGAATGAAACCGGCGAGGACCGGCCTGCCGTCGACCGCCAGGACCGGCGTCCTCATCACGCCCATCCCGACGATCCGGTCCAGGTCGGTCACGTAATCCACTTCCACGCCGAACCCGAGCTCCCGGACCGCCCTGACGGTGAGCTCATGGAGTTTCTTGCAACCCGGGCAGCCGGAGCCGAGGACTTCGATCTTGCTTATCGCGGACATAATTTCACTTGATAAGGCCGTTGAAGTTCTTGAGGTGCCGCCGCAGCGACGGCTTGTCGAGCGAGTAGAAAACGCGCAGCCCGGCCTTCCGGGAACGCAAAAGCCCGGCGTCGCCGAGGACCTTAAGATGGTGCGACACGAGGTTCTGCGGCAGGGCCAGGCGGCCCCAGATCTCGCAGACGCACCGTTCGCCGTCCTTGATCAGGCAGAGGATGCGCAGACGGTTGCCGTCGGACAGGACGGCGTTGATCCGGGCGGCCCGGGCCATTTCCGGCGGCGGCCGGCGGCCGCGGCAGCAGCGGGGCGTTCGATCCATAGGATTGACTATATCAATGCGCGTTGATGATAGCAGGCGCGGCGGGATCGCGCAACCGCCTCCCGAAGTGGTATCATATGGAGGTCTATGGGGACCGAGGACAGGGTCGGAAAACAGATCGAGCAATATCAGGACCTCGCCAAGCAGCATAAGGGCATCGACACCGCGGCACTGATGATCAACGCGCTGACGCAGGCGCGCCAGGAGGAGATCGACCAGCGCAAGAAGCGGACGGCCTACATCGTTTCCGTCGCCCTGCCGCCGTTCGGGCTGTTTTACGCCGCGTATTACGCTTTCGGAGGCAAGCCCGACGGCAAGCGGGTGGCGATCACCTGCGTTATCCTGACCGCGCTTTCGGCCTTGCTGGCCTGGGGCATCGGCGCGCTGATCCTCGGCAGTCTGGGCCCGGACACGACCTCGCAGATCCAGAGCATCAACGCGGCCGATCTGCAGAAGCTGCTGCAGCAGTGAGCAACCGAGGCGGGGAATGATTGGAACACCTTAAAGTTGAAAATTTTCGAGAGAGCGTATCGTAAGTGACGCGCCTCTTTTTGGTCATTTCGAACCTCGTCGATTTCGCTGCTCCTTAAACAAAAAGAGACTCCTCGGTCGAGAAATCCCTTTTGGTAGCCCCAAGGGGAATCCCGCCCCTCCGCGGCTGCTGGAAAAGCACAATTGTAGTTCGAGCCCCAAGGGGAATCGGCCCTCGCTCCGACTCGGGCTCCGGGGCGCTGCGCACCGGCGCTCGCAGTGCTCGCGCCTCTCGCGCCCGTTCGATTCCCCTTGGGGCTTTGGTATTTCAAAAGTCCGGCTTCTCAGCCGGACCTTTATTATTGGTAGCCCCAAGGGGAATCGAACCCCTATTCTCACATTGAAAGCGTGATGTCCTAACCATTAGACGATGGGGCCGTCTAAATTGCGTACGGCCAAGTTTAGTTAAAAAAAAGCCGCCAGTCAAGGCGGCGCGGAAGTGCGAGGTCAGCTGACCTCAACGATCTCGACGTCAAGGAGCCAGATCAGGACGGGTGCCAATTGCTGCATGCGCTGCTTGTTGCCGTAGCGGTAGTGCAGCAGGAAGCTGCCGTCCTCCTTCGGGTGCAGCCACCAGTCGTTGGCCGAACCGATCTGCCAGGCTCCGGACTCTTTCCGCCAGATGCGGTCCGTACCG
>JBAIWZ010000056.1:0-2232 GCA_037916955.1 Acutalibacteraceae bacterium
CATCACTTTCGGCGCGGGTCTGGCCCGGCCGTCGTAACGGCAGGCCACTCTGAGAAGGCAGGCGCTGCAGACGACGGGACCGCGGCCGGACGGACCGGACCGGCGGCGCCGGGAGCTGGATCTGGCCGGCGGCCTAGGCATAGATCTTTTCGTGCCGCGCCAGGACGTAAATTAAGGCTCCGTAAAGCCAAAGATAGAGGGCCAGCGTCCGGACCTCGAAATAGGTCGCCAGGAAGGCCTGGAACGAGACCGCGGCCACGCAGCCGACGAATCCCAGGGCCAGGCCGCGGGTCAGCTCGTCGCGGGATCTCCGCCAGGTCCGATAGGCGATCGCGGCCATGGCCCAGAGCAGCCAGCCGTAGAAGAAGACGCCCAGGGTGCCGGTCTCGCCCCAGAGGCTGAACCAGTTGTTGTCGATGTAGCCGCCGGTGCCGCCGACGCCGAACGGCAGGTTCAACTTCTCGTAGACAGCGGTGTTGCCGAGCGCCGCCGCGGCGCCGCCGCCGAACTGGCCGGGCCCGACGCCGAGAATGGGCGACGACCGAACGACGACGAGCGGCGTCTGGACGATCCAGTAGAGACGGCCGAGGCCGTAATATTCGCCGCGCCAGCGCTCGTAGGAGAAGGCTTCGAAGAACCGCTCGACCGGCGTCTGGCTCGGATATTCGGTCATGTACTTGATCACCAGCCCGGAGACGCCGGCGTAGCCCAGGGCCGCGATGATCAGGGCGGCCAGCGCCAGCCTGACCCGGTTGTCCTTCATCAGGATCGCGCCGATCAGGATGACGCCGCCGGCCAAGCCGAACCACGAGGCCCGCGACAGGGTCATGATGAAGCCCGGCAGCGAGGCCAGGAGGATGACCCACAGGCCCTGCCGCCAGCGCTTGTCCTTGACCGTATAAAGCAGTCCGACGGCCAGCAGGAAGAAGAAACAGAGGAAGGTGCCGAGCTGGTCGTAACGGCCCATCGTGGCGAAGACGCGCGTGCCCGGAGACCAGAACTGCGTGGTGCCGCTAGTGAGCTGGATGCTTTCGTAAAAACGGCGCTCGCTCGGGATCAGGAACTGATCGAGCCCGCCGCCGGCCAGGGCCTGGATCCCGCCCAGAACGCCCTCGAACAGGGTGATGCCGAACATGACCAGGGTCAGCCGTTTGACGAAGGGCTTGTCCGGATCCAGATAGACGATCACGAAGAAGAGCAGGATGAAGCGGATGATCTGCCGGAGGCCGAGCAGGCCGATGAACGGCGGCACGGCGTTGACCAGGAGCGAGGCGGCGGCGACGATCAGGAAAAAGATGAAGGGCAGATCGAGCGGCGTCGCGTGGATCCGCCGGCGGCGGAGGATGACGCGCAGCGCGACCGAAGCGGCGAGGACGTAGACCAGGCTTTCGGAGAAATAGCGGGCGTAGACGTAGACCTCGTCGCTGACGAATTTGAGCAGAAAGGGCTCGAGGGGAATGAACAGGGCCAGGAAGAGGACGATGAGTTCGGGACGGTAAAAGGCGGCCAGGAAGACCAGCAGGGCGGAAACGACGGCGAAGGCCTTCCAGGGCGTGGTCAGAACGACCAGCAGGCCGGCCAAGGCCGCGGCGGCCAGGAACAGCGCCAGGAACTTGCCGTTATCGGCCGGTTTAAGGCCGAGCTGGTCGTCCAGGAAACGGGTGATCTTGCCTCCGGTCTGCGTCATATCAGGCTTATTGTACCTATCTTTTCGAGACAAAGCCATAAAAAAGAGCTGCGCCCTCGGATGCCAAACTATCCACAATCGGTGACAGGCACCAAATCGATGATAAGTGCCTGTCACCGATCGGGATAAGAAAGGTCGGCTTATCCACATTTTGGTGTCAGACACCTAAAAGAAAAGGCGGCTGACCGAGTGGTCAGCCGCCTCAGAGGCGGGTGTAGCCGTGACGGCTACAGGTTGCAGTCCTTGTCGGACTCGAGGTTGAAGTCCCGCATGTTCCCGGCCGGCGTCACGACCTCGATGCCGTTGGCATCCTTGGTCTTGGTGAAGGCGATGTTGCAGCCCGGGTTCGTGACGTTCAGGAGGCAGGCCTTGTGGACGGCGTCGTACCAGGTGCAGTTCAGGAAGGCGCGATCTTCGGCCTTGTAGTTCGGCATCTGGAGCTGCTTGTCGCCGTACTGGGCCCAGCCCTTGGTCTGGCGGGTCTCGCCGGGGCACGCGCGGTCGATGTACGACACGTGGTAGGTCCCGTTGGGCGCGGAGTAAAC
>JBAIWZ010000057.1:0-9765 GCA_037916955.1 Acutalibacteraceae bacterium
TCACCGTCATCAAACGGATCATCTGAAAACCGGCGCCGCGCGGCGCCGGTTTTCAGATGATCCGTTTGATGACGGTGACGTCGCGGCGACGCCGGAAGCGGGCCAACGGCTCGCTCACCACGCGGCCGGAGTCGCGGCCGCCGCGGCACCAGTACTTGGCGTGGATCACTTCGTCCGGTCCGACGACCAGGACGACGTGCCCGACGCCTTGAGGGAATCTCCGGTCGTAGCGGCCGACCCGGCCGCGAAGGAAGATCAGGTCGCCGGGCCGGAGCGGCGCGCCCGCCGGCACCCGCCGGCCCGCCCGGGCCTGGTCGAGCGACACGCGCGGCAATCTGATGCCGGCCTTCTTGAAGACGTATTGGACCAGGCTCGAACAATCGAACTCCCGGGGCGCGTCCTGCCACCAGGCGCCGTAGACGTACGGTTTGCCCAGCTGGCGCCTCGCCTCGGCGGCGACGGCGGCGCGCAGTTTCTCCCTGTCCGCGCGGGCGCTCTTCATATCACTGCTGCAGGCTCTTCAGCTGCTGGTTCAGGCTCGGTTGGAGATAGATCGCCTTGGCCGCCTCCCACATCTCCGGGTGGCCCTGCTTCTTCAGCCAATACCACCACTCGACGCCCCAGAGATAGGCCTCGGGGAAGCCGATGCGCCGGGCGAAAACGACGTTGGCCCTGAGCCGGTCGGGGTTCATCAGGGAGAACTGCTGGACGAGCGGCATGGCCGTCACCGGCACCGTGGTCCACGGTTCGCCCTGAAGTTCGGTGATGATGATCTTCCGGACCAGGGTGCTGACGGCCAGGGCTTTTTCCTGGTAGACCCGCGGCGTGATCGGCCAAAAGAAATATCCGGTGAGCCGGCTCCAGACGACGCGGTATGTGCTGATGCCGAGGATGTCCGCGTAAGCGGCGGCCTGGACCCAGGTCGACAGCTCGCCGCTCTCCGAGACGACGATCGGCCGGGGGTCGATCTTGCGAACGGCCGCGATCTCCCGGCGGAGAAAATCGTCATCGGCCGGCGGACAGATGCCGAAGTCGAAGAAAGGCTCGTTCTCCACCTGCCAGGCGACGATGGACGGGTCTTTCGAAAAATGCAGGACCGTGGCCTCGACCATGTTCAGGACGGCCGCCTGGGCCTTGGCCTCGTCGAGCGACTTGGCCCAGTCGGGGACGTGGCACTCGGGCCAGCGCGGCAGTTTCCGGCCGACGGCCAGGATGATCGTCGAGCCGCGGCGCGCCGCCTCGTCAACCTGCCAGTCGACGCTGGAAAAATCGTAGACGCCCGGCACGGGCTCGACGTCGGTCCAGTAGGCGGGGATCCGCAGCAGGCGGACGCCGAGGTCGTCCAGGACGGCGGTGAACGTCTCCTTCCAGTCGAGGCCGAGATCGCTGGCGTAGACCTTGGAGAAAGTGGCGCCGAGCTTGATGTCCTTCTCCGTGAGTCCGAGATTGCTTTCGACGACGCTCATGAAGAACAGGCCGGAGATGAGCGCGACAAAAAGGAGGACCGAGAGGACGATCTTCCTGATCCGGCGGATCCTGGCCCCGTCGGCCGCCGCCGGTCGTTCCTTGTTTTCCGGTCCGTTCGCGGACGGCATACAACCTTATTTTAAGTATACACCATCGGACGGCGGCCCGTCGGCGGACAAAAAAAGACCCCGCGGGTCGGGGTCCGGGTCAGCGCAGCCGGCCGGTGCAGACCATCAGGGTCATGACGACGACGGCCGCGCCGAGAAGAAGATCGGCGGCCGCGACGGCTTCGGGCCGTCCGCCGCAGACGGGCGGGAGAACGAAGGCTGCGGCCACTAGGACGAACAGGATGGCGAAGCGGATCATGGCCTGGCCTCACTGGTCCTGCCGATGCCGGGCGGTGAACAGCCGGAGCGTTCGCGCCAGCGGATCGGCGGCGTCAAAGTCGCGGTTGGTGCCGTCGCCGGCGCGGTACGACCAGATCAGGACGCCGTCGATGCCGGCGTCCCAGGCCGCCTCCAGCTTGTCCTGGATGAGCGCGGCGCGCTGCCAGGGGCGGAGCGGCGGGGAGCTGATGCCGACCTCGCCGATGAAGAACGGCTTGCCGGCGTTCCGCGCGGCGCCTTGCGACCAGCGGATGCTGGGCGGCAGGGCCAGCGCGTCGGCGTCGTAGTCATGCGCCTCGACGATGTCGATGCCGGGCGTCGCGGCCAGGATGGCGAAACGCAGGCCGCCGGTCCCGGGCCGGCCGAGGCCGCTCGTGCCGAGCGACAGCAGGTGCGACGGATCGTGCGCCTTGACCACCTCCGCCATGTGCTGGGCGAAAGCGGCGAGCGCCTCGGGGTCGTCGACGCCCCACCGGTTCTGCGATTCGGCCTCGTTCATCAGCTGCCACATCAGGATGGCCGGCTCGCCGCGGTAGCGGCTGACCGTGCGCCGGACGTGGTCGACATAGGACAGAGGATAGCGTCCGTAAGGACGCCGATAACCGCCGCGGTACCAGTCAGCGTACTTGTAGCCGCCCTCGGTGCAGTCGCGCCACTGGTTCTCGAGCGTCAGGACGAGCTTGATGCCGCGTCGGGCCGCGGCCGCGATGACGAAGTCGAGACGGGAATAATCGCGGCCGCCGTCGGTGAACGACTGGTAGGCGTCGAGCCGGATCACCCGGCCGCCCATGTCCGCCACTTCGGCGACGATCTCCTCGACCTGGCGGTCGCTGTGGGCCACGCCGCAGAAGTACTTGCCCGAACCGGGCGGGAACGACGCCAGCGAATAGACGTTGACGCCGACGAAACGGTAGCGCCGGCCGTCCAGTTCCAGCCGGCCGTTCCGCGCGGTCACGAAACCGGACGGCGCGGACGGGGCCGGCGGCGCGGGCGCCGCGGGCCTGATCGGCGGACTGCTGACGCAGGTCGGGGTCAGGAACAGGCAGGCCGTCAGGAAGACGGCCGGCAATTTCACGCCGCGCGTTTTCCTAGCCGCGAACATCGTTAGCCTTCACTTTCCAGGTTTGAAAGGACCTTTTTTCCAACTTAGCAACGCCGGGCGGTAATGGCAATGAGCCGGAAGCTCCCATCCCCGAAACTTAAAAGCGGCCCGGCGACTCGGACCGCCAATTTTAGGGGACTGTCCCTTTTGGGGAGATGGAGGGGCGTTTTGGCCTTAACCCCGCCGCGTTTTCCAAAAGTCCCTTTTAGACCCTCGGCACGACGGTGATCGTTCCCTTGTACATGCCCATCGAACAGCTGAAGACGTGCGTGCCGGCCTTTTCCGGCGTGAACCTCACCACGTTCATCCCCTGCTTCAACGGGGCGTTGATCCCGAGCGTTTGCGCGACCACGAACGACAGGCAGCCCGCCGCCCGTTCGTCGATCTCCCAGCGGACCGGCGTGCCGGCGAGCACGGTGAAGTGGTCCGGCGAGTAGGCGGCGCCGGACCCGCCCACGACCATGCGAATGACCTGTTCGCCGGCGACGATCGGCGGCAGGTCGGAGGTCCCGACCGCCGCGGACCGCGGCGTCCAGAAATTGATGCCGGCGACGGTGACGCCGCTCTGCAGGCTCACGAGTCCGAGAATGACGACCGTGGCCCCCGCCAGCCGGAAGAAAGCGCGGCCGACCCGGCCGTTGGAAGCGCCGGCGGCGAGGCCGAGCCCGAACAGCGCCGGCGCGGTGCCCATGGCGAAGCCGCCGAGGGTCACGGCGCCCGCGGCGAAAGAATGCGTCGACAGCGCGTAGATCTGCAGAGCCTGGGTGAAGCCGCAGGGCACGAAGAAGGTCGCGGCCCCGACCAGGAACGGCGCGGCCCAGCCGCCGGCTCCCTGCCACCCGACGACGCGCCTGCCGAGCGGCTTGGCGAAGTCGGGGGTCAGCCGTTTGAACCAGCGGGGAGCCAGGCCGAGCATGTCCAGTCCGGCGGCCAGCATGAAAAGTCCGGCCAGGACGATCAGGGCGCCGGTGACCGCGGGCGACGGCAGAAGCGCGCCGCCCAGCCAGCCGATGGCGCCGCCGAGGACGGCGTACGACAGGACGCGCCCGCCGACGAACAGCAGGACCGGACGCTGACGGCCGAGCCGGGTGGCCGGACGGTAGGCGGCGTTGAACCTGGCGGCGGCGGACATGAGCAGGCCGCCGGAAACGGCCAGACAGGAATGGACGCCGGCCACCAGGCCGATGACCATGGCGCCGACGAACGACACCGGCCCGCCGGACAAGATGCCGGCCGGCGAACCGCCGTAGCGGAACATCAGCCAGACGAGCGCGCCGGACGCGGCGAAAGCGATGAGCAGCGAGGGCCATGACGGCCGGGCGCGCTCGCCGGTTTCGGCGCCGCTCACCCGGTATCCTTCCTTAGCCACGGCGGCGGTGATCGCTTCCCGATCGGGCGACGCGCCCGGTTCCAGCTCGATATCGGCGGTGCCGGCGGCGGCGTCGGCCCGCACCCGGCGGACACCGGCCAGACGGCCGATCCGGTCCTCGAGCAGCACCTCGCAGGAGCGGCAATGCATGCCGGCGACGTTCAGGCGGAGGCGGCCGGCCTCTTCGCCGCCGCTGATCCGCGAACGGCGGACGGTCCAGCCGGCGTCGGCGAGCGCCGGAGCGGCCGCTTCGGCATCGGCGCGGTCGGCGAATTCCAGCCGCGCCCGTCCGGAGGTCCAGACGTCCACTTTGACGACTCCCTTGAGCGCGCCGGCCGCGCCTTCCAGGCGGGCGGCCGCGGCGGCGTCGAGCCGGTCGAATTCCAATTCCAGCTTATACATAGGTTCAGACATCCAATTTATCAGTTTGCCGGACAAAGCGCACGCCTGTCGCCCGGGCCGGCGGGCTGATATAATCCGTACGCACGCACCTATGCCGAAAATGATCTGCCGGACGGCGAAAAAACAGCCTGATTACCGCTACTCCGACCTGCGGCTGGACCGCCGGGGCTTCCTGAGCATCTTCAGTTTCCGCGTCTCCGGCATCGGACACCGCTTCGAGGTCATGGATCGCGGCCATGCCGTGGCCATCCTGCCCTTCGACCGCCGGCGGCGAAAACTGTACATGATCCGCCAGGCGCGGCACACCGTGGCGGTGACGGAAACGCCGGCCGGGAAAAAAGCCCTGGAGCAGGCGCGGCGCGGACGGTCGGCGCGCGGGTTCGGCCTGCCGGCCGGCCGGGTCCTGGATTTCGAACTGCCGGCGGGAATGATCGATCCCGGCGAAGATCCGGCGGCCGCCGCCTCACGGGAACTGCGGGAAGAGACGGGCCTGGAATTGGCGCCGCGCCGCCTCAAGCCGGTCGCGCGCTACTACGGTTCGGTCGGCGGCTCCAGCGAAACGGTCACGGGTTTTTTCGCGCCGCTCGGCGCCAAGGATCGCCCGGTCGATCCCTGCGGCGACGGCGACGAGATCATTTCGGTCTGGGAATTCGGCTGGGACGAGGCCTTCCGCTGGGCCCGCGCCGGACGCTTCCGCTCGGCGTCGACGAGGATCATGCTCGGCCTGCTGGAAAACGAAGACCTGAAGCGCCGGAGATGAACGACGACGGACCCGGGCGTTCCGCAAGGAACGCCCTTTTTCGATCAACCGCCCAGCGGCTCAACTGGCCGGCGATAGCCGATTTAGCCGCAGTTCAAGCGAAAAAGACCGCCGTTACCGTTGACAAATTGCGAAAATGGTGCTTTACTTACCTGTCGATTTACAAGCGACCCGCGGCATATCGCCGTCTGGCCGTTCGCTCATTCAAACTTTGAAAGAGGTGTGTCATGAACCTTGAGAGCCTGAAGCAGTTCCTGTCGGAACGCAGTCGTGGAGAGTCCGCCGCCGCGCAAGCCGCCGAGATCGTCCAGATCTTTTCGGCCATTGCCGCCAGCGGGAACTACCCGCTGGCAGCGGCCGACGGGTCCTGCTCGGCCGACATCGCCGAGGCCATCTCCCTGGCGGTCAACCGTCCCGTTTCGAAGATCGTCTTCGTCTCGGCCGCGTCGCCCGATCCGGCGCTGACCGGCGGCCAGCGGTTCGACGGCGGCCGCCTGTGGCTGGACATGGACGAAACGCTCTGGGAGCGGCTGCACGCCAGCCATACGACGACCCTCTGGGACGGGTTCAAGCGGATGCCGGACGGCACCCAGGGCCTGGGCCCGACGATCGGCAACCGGCTCTGGGAGGAGTTCGATGCCGCGTTCGGCGCCGCGCTCAAGCGCTGCGTCGAGCAGGCCGTCAGCCGCGACCTCGGCTATGACCTGCAGAACGCCTGTCAGAACCACGTCTGGTACGGGCTGTTCTACGCCATCGGCTTCGCCGTCAACGGCCACGCCGACAAGTCCCGCCGCCTCGCCGGCCTGGTCAGCGTCCTGAAGAAGTACATTCCGATCGGCCAGCGCCGCGGACAGCCGGGGGTCTGGTATGTCCTCGCCGCCTGAACGCATCTCCCCTTTCCTTCGTAGCCGCCGCGCATCTTGCGCGGCGGTTTCATTATAAAAATAGGCGGCCTCATCGGCCGCGTTCGCGTTCAGACCGTCGTCATCGGCGGCGCTTCAGGATCCGCCGCCAGCCGCAACGGCCGCACGTCAGCTCAAGGCTCCCCTCGCTCACATCCACGTTCAGGACGCTGCCGCAGGACTCGACCGGGCAGAAGGTCGGGTCAGCTTTAACATCCTGGCCGGACTCCAGCTTTCTCAAGAGCTCCGATTCCACGGATCTGGAGAAAAGGCGGTGTTCGAAATATTTTTCGACGTGTTCGCGGTGGATCTCCGGGTTGCCGTACGTCATATCAGCCCCGGTCCCATTATAACACGCGACGGCTTGACCGCGCCTGCCGTTTGACGCGGCCCCGGCCCTCTGATACGACCAGAAAGGACGCGACCGGAGGTACCCGATGCCTTTCGCTCACCCGACGCGCCGGCCCGCTTTCCCGGGCCCGAAGTTCATTGCCGTCCTTTTCATCGGCCTCTTGAGCTGCGCCGGCCCCAAGGAGGAGGCCCAGCGCCTGCCGCAGCACCTGCTCCAATCGCGCTGCGCCCATCTGAAGAGCGTGCCCGGCGACGCGACGGCCAGCCCGCTGCTCTTCGCCGGCTGCGACGCGGCCGCCCGCGCCGCCTACATCCGGCGCGCCATCGATTCGACCGTCCAGATCCAGGTCGCGCGCTACGAGCCCGCGGAGAAGCGGCTCAAGTATTTCACCGGCACCGGCGCGGTCATCGACGCCGACGGCACGGTCATCACCGCCTACCACGTGGTCAAGGGCGCGGAGTGGATCGTGATCAGCCCGCGCCGCCTGTCGAACGACGGCGAGTCGGTCGGCCGCCTGCTCGACCTGCCGGCGAAGGTCACGGCCATTTCGGTCGAGAATGACGCCGCGCTGCTCAGGCCCAAGTACCCGTCGCCGCTGCCGCCGCCCCTGCCGCTCTGCCGGACCGGCCGGCCGGCCGCGGGCGAACTGCTCTGGCACTTCGGCCTGACGACCACCTGGGCCGCCGGCGAGGTGATCGAACGCTCGGTCATCGCCAACGGCACCGACGCGCTGAGCGTCGACGTCCGGGTTAACCTCGGCGATTCCGGCGGGCCGTTCCTGAACGAACGCGGCGAGATCGTCGCCGTCACCCTGGCGATGAACGAGAAGAAGACGGCCTACGCCGTCCCCATCGGCCAGGCCCTCAAGGCCATGCTCTATGCCGGTCCGGCCAAGGACGTCTGCGCCAGGCCGGCCGCTCGCTGAACGAAAACGCCCCTCCGCGGAGGGGCGCTTTTTTGCCGCTTATTTGAGCTTCTTCAGCCCCTGCCACCACTCGTGCGACTCGGTCTGCTTCAGGTCCGCGATCAGCGCCTTGGCCGATCCGGTCCGGAGGGCCTTCGATACGTTGTCGATCCAGTCCTGCGCCGAGTCGTAACCGCGCTCCAGGTACTCCTTGGCCATGGCCGCCATGTCGAGGTAATCGGCGTCCTTGGCGATGATGCCGGCCGTCGTGTCCTTGCGCTCGTCCTGCAGCCAGAGCCCCAGGATCCGCTCGCCGGCCTCGCCGAGCGGCGCGGTCTGCTCGCGGGCGCAGCGCTCCTTGTCGGCCGACGCGTAGCGGGAAGCGACGCGGTGGATGTCGCCGATGCGGCATTCCTCCATGTCGTGAAAGACCGCGATGGCGGCAACCTCGGCGGGATCGGGATAATTTTCCAGACAGGCCAGCAGGTAGGCGATCTGCGCGGCGCGCAGGCTGTGTTCGGCCACGGATTCGGGCTGATCGACGCCGGCCAGGCGCCACCCCTCGTGCTTGATCCGCCTCAGTTGGGCCATTTCGAAAATGAATTTCCAGACGTTCTTGGTATCCATAGGCCCCCAGTATATCACCCGACGCGCCGGCCGTCGCGCGAAACTCGACGCAAAACGCCCCGGTTACCCGGGGCGTTCTCGTGACGGTCGTTATTGGGCGGCGTTCGTCTTGCGGCTGAACAACTGCAGCAGGTCGGGCGCCTTCACGTCGTATTTCTCGGGCGGTCCGAGTTCGGTCAGGGTCTGGACCGTGGTCAGCTTGTCGCCCTTGAATTCGTACTGATACCAGGCGGTCAGGCCGCCGGACTCGCCGGAGCCGCAGTATAAGAGCATCCGCTCGTCGCCCGCGGTGTTGCTGTACGCCCGGTCGATCAGGCAGTACTGGTCGTAAGCCTCGCCGTAAAGCCCGAGGTGGTCGGCCGACTCGAGAGACTTGAGCGTCTTCAGTTTCGGATCGAGCAGGCCGAAGACGACCTTGTCGCAGGAATCGACGCAGGCCGGGGCCGCGCCCGCCGACGGGGCGGTCAGCTCCTTCTTGGCCATGATGAAGGCGATCAGCGAACTGCCGTCGTCGTAGCAGACGCGCGCCGGAATGTAACCGTTGTCCTCCAGCGACTTGAAGCCGAGGGTGACGAGGGTCGCGGCGTCGGGCAGGGGCTGGCTGGCAGTGCCGCAGACGGGCAGCTTCAGCACCGCGTCGTTCCAGGAATTGGCCGCGGCCGATTCGGCCGCCTGGCTGGCCGTGACATGGGCGGTGATCGCGGCTTTGTTCGTCTCGACCTGCTCCTGCAGCTGGGCCAGCGCCTGCGACAGGTTGTGCACGTTCGTCCGGTTCTCCCAGGCGATGATCCCGAGGACGCAGACCGCCAGGACCAATAACGACAGGACCGCCCACTGAAGCTTTTCGCTCATAAAGTTGGTGAGTGCCGGCGCACAGTCCTGGCCGGCTGATATCCGGATTATAGCACTTTCGCCGGGCCGGCGCGCGCCGAAAATTCCGGAATGCAGAACGGGCTCCTCACCGCGCGGTAGGAACCCGTCTGCTAGGCGTGCTTTCGCGGTTCGGCTAGGACCGCGATGTCTGCCGCCGCTTGCAACAGCGGCAGACCCCGCGTTCTTGTCGGGCCGGACCTTTTTCGCCGGCCCCCGAAAAGCGCCTGATATTGGCATACTATATCCGACTTTCGTCATATGTCAAATACAACATTTAACAATCGTCAAGGGGGCGGGGGGCGGTCCGCCGTCGGGCAAATTTCAGGCGCGGCCGGGTTCACGGGTCACGGATCACGCTGCGCCGGCAGGCCGTGGACGATCGATTTATCCACATGCAAAAAAGATCCGTCATGCGGATCTTTTCAACTTCGCGGCAAGTGCCGTAGGCGACCTCGTCCGAATACCGCCCTGATACAGAAAGGCCCCAAACCGCGCGGTCGGGACCCATCTGCTAGGCGTGCTTGCGCGGTTCGGCTGGGACCGCGATGTCGGCCGCCGTGTGCGCGGCGGCAGACCCCGCGTTCTCATCGGCCCCAGGCGCTTCGGGCTGGCCGGGCCGCA